>LRSK01000209.1 GCA_001563325.1 Candidatus Thorarchaeota archaeon SMTZ1-83 | reverse complement strand
TCTCCTCGCAATCTCAAACTCATTTCTCTCTTGTCGGATGACGCCATCCTCTAGGAGGATTTGGACATGGAGCTCCAGCATGCATTCCTCAAAGAAGTAGTAGGGCTCGAAAGGAATTCGCGGATAAATAGTAGGTAAAGATGCGAGCTTCTCGACCGTGTTATGGCCGTCATAGATTCTCCTCAGAATCTCTGCATCCCTTTTGTCAAAGACACCGAGGAACTCTTCCAGAAGTTCCTGCAGATTGTCCGTCACCGGATTGGGTAAATGGCTGCTTATGCCTAGCTTTGGGGAGAGATCGATTACTCGCTTTATTGAATGTTTGAACTCGCGAATGTCGCTCACCAAATTTCCATAGAATGGTCCGAAGCTTGTGAGATCGATATCAACCAGAAAGATGGTTTCCAACCCGTTTATTCCGAAACACGTATGGTCCTTCGTGTGTCCCGGAAGATGTAGTGGGATCAGCTCAACCTCACCGCAACTTATCGGTTTCATGTTCTGGAAATGGATCGTGATCTTGTAGTCCGATGACAGGAGAGGCATCCATTCTATGAGCAGCGGTATCCATTCATTGAACGAAGGATGGTCTGTGATTCCGCATTCCTCTGCCCATCCTTGGAATGTGCTGATTCCCTTTACTGAGAGAGGATGGCACATCACTTCGCAATCTGATATCTGTCGAAGTTGTTCTGCATGCCCCTTGTGGTCGATATGGAAGTGAGTCAGCACCAGCCGGTCCAGTTCTTTTAGTCTATAACCGAGGTCCTTCATTGTGCTCGTGACTTGTCTAACGTCAGAACCAGCGTCTACAAGTGTAAGAATCTCGTCATCAATGAAGAGTGAGTTTGCCTCAGGGAATCTAGCACCGTTGAGTCCTCGGACCAGATGAACGCGCGGTTCAATCTCCACGTGAGCTGGGTATTCTGACATCAAGTCCCCGGTGTCTGGTGTCCTGATAACTCTCTCTGTAGGACAATTCATATTACGCGCTGGCGTCTGAAGCTCTCGTCTATCAGTCTAGCTTGGTGATTATCATGAGTGAACGCGTCTTCGCAGTCTTCGATATTGGCACAACTGGAACGAGATCTGCTCTCGTGGATGAAGAGGGTCGTGAGCTGAGCAAAACATATGAGGAGTATCCTCCGGCACCGAGAGAACTGGCCACGCACGAGCAATTGGCAGACACATTCTGGAGAACCGCCTGCACTACAATGCAGCGGGCTCTTTCAGATTACAGGGATGGAGCAGAAGCTGTAACATCGGTTGTTGCTGCAACAACACGCGATTGCTGGACCCCCGTGGACAAGAAAGGTAACGCACTTGGACCGACTATTCTTTGGACTGACAATCGAACTAGCAAGAAGAAAGAAGAGCTTGCTGACATAATCGGCCCCCGGCGCGCTTTCATGAAGCTATTTTGGCTGTCTGAAAACAAGACGAAGCTGTTTGAAAGCGCCCACAAGTTTCTCACTCTAGATACGCTTCTGAACAATCACCTTTGCGGAGCGATGGTGACGGAAACTTCCAACGCAAGATTCGGGCCGATAGACCACTCAACACTGAAGTGGTCAGATGAGATTTGTGAGGCCACCGGTATCACCGCTGACAAGTTCGCAGACATCGCAGATCCAGGAACCACAATTGGAGAGATCACTGGCGAGTCTGCAAAAGCAACGGGGCTGAGGAAAGGAACCCCCGTGATTCTTGGTTCCGGTGACCAGCAGTGTTCAGCTCTTGGAACTGGCACCATCAAGGCTGGAATCGTGAAGGCGACAACCGGCACCGGAACCTTTGTCATCACTCATACCGATGAGTATGTCGAAGACCCCTACGTCTTGTACAGTCACCCAGCTGCAATCCCTGGAAGTTGGATACTCGAGGGAGTTCTACCCGGAACTGGTTGGGCTTTCAAGTGGTATCGAGATCAGTACTACCGGGCAGATGCAGTTCTCGCAGGAAAAGATGAAGATGATATCTACGAGCTGATGGAAGCGTCAGTTCAGGATGTTCCTGCTGGTAGTGATGGCCTGGTGTTCTTCCCCTTCATGGCACTCAACAAGGGTATCCTGTACAACCTCAATTTCGGACACACGAAGGCACACATAGCGAGGGCAATCATGGAGGGAAATGGATACGGCATTCGTTTTTACCTGAATACAATCGAACAGATGGTGGAAGTGGAGGCGCAAGAACTCATAATCGACGGTGGTGGTGCCAACTCTCCGATGTGGAGGCAGATTATGGCCGACTGCACAAACAAGACAGTTGTCCTTCCGCGAACTCGAGATTCTACCGTGATGGGTGCGGCGATTCTTGCCGCAGTGGGCTCAGGTGTCTATGGGTCCTTCGATGAGGCAATCTCGAATATGTACCACGTTGAGGAGAAACGACAACCAATACCAGAGAACGTTTCAGTCTATAACCCACAGTATGAAACGTTCAACAAACTCCTCTTGGCTGAACTGTCAACATTATTAGAGCACTATTGAAAGGCAAAGTCCGAGAGTATGCAACACAATACGCTAAGGCCGTGATCAGAATGAGTAAAACCGACTACGACGTCATTGTGATAGGAGGTGGTAGTACAGGTACCGCAGTGGTTCGTGACTGTGCCATGAGAGGTCTAGGGACACTGCTCTTGGAGAGAGATGATATCGCCTCTGCATCTGTGGGAACCTGTGCCGGAATGATCAGTTCAGGTTTCAAGTACTACAACGAGCCCGAATTCATGGACATGTGCACCGATGAGGTAATGCATCTCCGTAAGATAGCTCGTCATATCGTGATGAAGCTGCCAATACTCTTTCCAGTGGTTGATTTCTCGGAGCTCTCCTCAGCAGGTGTGTCCAAAGGAATGGAAGAGTATGCAAAGCGAGTCGAGCGGAGAGGTGTTCCTCCCTTCCTCATCTTGGCACCTGAGAAGGCCTTGGAAATAGAGCCAATGCTCATCCAAGATGTCGTGGCCAGTGGCTACGTTGAAGAGTTTTTCATTGATCCCTTCCGTCTCTCAGTTCTACAGGCAATCGATGCAAAGAAGTACGGTGCTAACGTTCAGACATACTCAGAAGTAATCGACTTAACACCTGAAGAAGACGGGTCCATTGGCGTTAGCTATCACAATCGGTTAACGGGACAGATAGAAACTGTCAGGAGTAGGGTCGTCATAAACGCGGCTGGTCCATGGGCCCACAGCATTGCGAAGTTGGCAGGAGCTGATCTAGACCTTCGGTTGACCAAAGGCTCCCACATCATCCTGGACAGAAGAGTAGTGAATGTAGGGATCACGACGCGGGCCGTGGATAGAAGATGGGTCTACATGTATCCTCATGAGAATACGACTCTCATTGGGACCACGGACCTTCCCACATGGGAGAACCCAGACGAGCTTGTGGCCACACACGATGAGATAGAGTATCTCCTCAAGAGTCTTGAGTGGATAGTGCCATCTGTCAGAGAAGCGCGAATCATACGAACAATGGTAGGCGTTAGGCCCATGATGCCTACTTGGAAGGTTCCGGAGGACGAGGTGTCACGCAGCTTCGAGGTCATAGACCATGAAATTCAGGGTGTTTCCGGACTGATCAGCTTCACTGGTGGAAAACTGGTGGTGTGTCGTCGAATGGCTCAAGATGCAGTCAATCTTGCATGCAAGAAGCTCGGAAAGGACATCGAATGTAGAACCCACATTGAGTCACTTCCCGGTATGGAGGGCGACGTCGATATCATCAGTCTGAGCAAGGAGTATAATGTTTCCCAACACGCACTAGAGAGAATGAGAATTCGACGTGGCACAGAGATACGAGAGATTCTGAATCTGCTAAGAGAACATCCAGAATGGAGGTCATCTGATTGAGGCTGAGATTCGCTACGCCATCCGCAATGAGTTCCCTCACTCACTCAATGACCTCCGTCGTCGTCTCAGACTAGGGACTGGTCCATGCCAAGGGACCTTCTGTACATTCAAGGCTGCAGCAATCCTCGCCGAGGAACTGGAGCTGAACGGTGAGGACTACCAACTAGAAATCATGGATTTCTTGGCTGAGAGGTGGAAGGGCAAGCGTCCACCGATGAGAGGTGAACAACTCGCACAGGAAGAACTTGTTCAGGGCATCTATGCTTGTGTTGCTAATCTAGACCAAGCGATGGATGAACTTGACTATGATTTGAAACCGTGGGAGGAGGCGAGCTGATTGGACCTGGACACTGATGTTCTGGTCATAGGGGGAGGAATGGCTGGTCTTGCAGCCGGAATCCGCTCGCAGGAGTCGGGTGCAAAGACAACGTTGATTCGGAAAGGGCAGAGCGCCACTTCCTACTCCTCCGGCGCAATAGACGTTTCAGGATACTTGCCCGGCGGAAGCCAGCAACTACTCTCAGCACGTGAGGGAATCGAAGCTATCACCAGCTTTTATCCACTCCATCCCTACAGCATCCTGGGATTTGGCAGCGCCGACAATGACGATATTCCCGGGCTGGCGACAGAGAGAGTAGGCCAAGCAGTAGAATGGTTGATGAAACATCTGAAATCTACTCCCGCCCAGCTATACGGGGGAATCGATTCGAATCTAGAAGGCATCACTCTTGTAGGCACCAAGAAACCCACAGCCATGCTACAGCAGACAATGTGGCCTGGAGAGTTCGCTATAGATGATGAAGGAGTCATGCTCTTTCTCGGAATCAAGGGAGTACCAGAACTCAATCCGAAGGTTGCGTCGAAGACCTTTCTCGAGAGTCAAGCAAGAATTGGCGAACCACCTCACAAGGCCGGAAGCGCATCTCTTGACGTTTCCCTGTTCGGCCACGAGTCTAATCTATCAACCGCCAACTTAGCGAGATGGCTAGACGAAGAAGAGAACTTGGCCACGTTCGTTGAAGAGGTCAAGAAGAAGGCTGAGCAATTTGGAGCCACTTACCTAGCGTTGCCTCCTATCCTTGGACTCGAGGAGAACTTGAGGAATCAGAACGCACTACAAGAAGCGACTAGTGCTAGCGTTTTCGAACTTCTCTCTTTCCCTCCATCAGTTCCAGGTTTCAGGCTTCAGAGGAGTCTTGAACGTGTATTCGTGGAGAACGGAGGACATCTTCTCATCGGTCACCAGGTGGAGCCATGTAGCATAGAGTCGAGTAGGGTCACTATGGTTTCTGCCAAAAGCCCACGAAGAATGGTCAACATCAGCACTAAGAGCGTCGTTCTTGCAAGTGGTAAGTACATAGGCGGAGGACTCGCTGCAGCTTTGGAGGGCCTGCGTGAAACAGTATTCGGCCTCATGACAGTGACTAGTGAGTTCAGGGAATCCGGAAAGACCAGACCTCAGAGATTGACAAATGTGGTTTCCCTTAGTCCTGATAGTCATTCGCTCTTCGGATGTGGTCTTAGTGTCGACCAATTCTTGAGGCCAGTCAATCCGGATGGCGATGCGGCTGCCGAGAATCTCTTTGCGGCTGGGTCAATACTAGCTGGGTACAGCTATGCTATGGAGAAGAACGGTCTTGGAGTCGCACTCGCGACAGGATACTACGCGGGTGAAACGGCTGCGTCGAACGCTTTGGAGGGAGGTGTCTGATTGACCGAAGAAGAAGATTTTGAGCACATCTTAGGGGTCCTGCGGGAGGAGAGAATAGCACCCTACAAAGAGGACGAGCTTGAGACTGTTCTTTCTATTGGACACTGCATCAACTGCGGACTGTGTCTCCAACATTGTCCCGTTGTTGCTGCCGTGGGCGCAGAGCGTTTCTCAGGACCAAGAAGTATCGCGGTGGAACTAAGTAGATCTCCACCGGAATTCTGGGCAACGAGTGATAAGGTCTTTCTCTGCACTGGCTGTGGGACATGTCGTGAAGTCTGCCCAAAGAATGTTGAGATACCCGAGATCGTCAACATGATTCGAGCACGGATCTTCGAGCAACGTCCTGACCTTGTCCCCGAACAACTACACAGTGTTGATAAGACGCTACTTGAGCATGGTCTTGCCTTTGAACCATGGGAGGACCTTGAAGACAAGGCTGACAGTCGTGATATGCGGCTAGAACGACT
>LRSK01000208.1 GCA_001563325.1 Candidatus Thorarchaeota archaeon SMTZ1-83 | reverse complement strand
ATTCCTCGTCAAGAACTTCCGACAGGTCATAGATATTGCACTGAATGAAGGTGGCGTCAAGCCTTGTCTTTTCAGCCAGGTCTCTTGCCAACCTGATGGCCTCTCCCGAGAAGTCGACTCCCGTGACCTTTGCACCTTGCCGCGCCCACGATAACGTATCCAATCCGAAATGACACTGAAGATGGAGCAGAGTCTTACCCTTGACATCGCCAAGCTCTTCAAGCTCTATAGAGTTCAGTGTTGTTCCGCCTTCAAGGAACTCCTTGGTCCTGTAGGTTTCTGAGCCGTAGTTGATCTTTGCGAACTCATCCCACATCTTGCGGTTGGCTTCAAAGTACTTCCCTAGTCTTGACATGCGCTAAACCAAGAATAGTGCGATATATGATATACGATTCTTGCGACAACTTGCGCCGGTGACAAAAGATAACTAGCATTCTGATTGGACCCGGGTACAAATCACATGTGTCTATATCCCGTGGAGGATTCGTCGTATGAAGCGACAACTGGTCGCAGTCGGTATCGTTCTACTTGTCATAGGCTCCGTAGGAGTCTATCTGTTTCTATTCCCCATGGGAACGTCATTTCACTACGAAAAGGCCGGCACTGCTGATAACGCGGAGTATCGCGTGGGAGTCCGCAACATCAGAGATTGCGAAATCAACGTGTCTTTTGTCGATGATAGCGACCTACTCTATTCTCTTGATATTGAGATGTATGGATTCAGCAGTTCAACTGCGTTCTATATCTATGAGGACGACACATCCGTCCTTCTCAACTACTATACCGGACCTGCTCAGACTGAGTGGACTGGTGATGAAACAAGAATCAAGAGTCTTGACATTGTCCTCGGCATTGGAAAGGCGTACAACATCATATTGGCCGGAATTAACCTTACCGCATCGATCACATATTCCAATGGCGCACTCATCGGTCAAAGCACGTACCTCCACTACCTTGCAGTCGAGAGTTCTACAGTTTTTGTCTATGATGGATACGATGTGGATGTCACAACTCTAGGGCTCGAAGACGATCCTGTACGACTGGATGCCAACCTAGGGGGGCAGGGCGAATACACATTGACATCGGCAATGATTGACATTGATTTGCCGTACTTCTACTTCGGCGACGTCGATATCGTCGCAGACGACGTAGCTGTATCAGCGTCTGGCTGGAACAAGTCCGAGGTGGTCGACTCCTGGTCAACTGAATATGTTGATGGAATTCCGCCTGAGGTCTTCGTCGACATCTTCAGCTCAGATTTCAGTGCAACTCTTGTGAAATCGATTACCCCTTGAGGGGTGTTCTCACCTGAGGTCACTGAGAAGCGGAATCTAGTAGATACAGCAGACCATCGGAAAGAGTGCCTCGCCAAGAGATGTAGTCGTGCCCTCCACTGAACTCGTGATAATGCACGTCATACCCCTTCTCTTCCAGCACCTTTCGGAAGTTGTGATTTGACTCTAATAGGTTGGGGGCATCACCGATTTGACGAAGGCTCTTTGTTTCAAGTGAACCGGCATCAAGGTAGAACTTCAGTGGCAACTTCTCTGTTGCGGCAAATTGCCGGGTCAACCATTCATGTCCTTCTTCTCTTGGAAGTCCAAAGCGAAAGGCTCCTGATTGCGAGAGGACATTTCCGAAGATATCCGGAAGTTCCATTGCGGCGTAGGCCGCGGCTAACCCACCTGCACTTGCGCCGCCTATGACCATCTTCTGAGGGTTGTCGGTCACATGGAAGTTCGATTGTATCCAAGGAATCAGCTCTTTGGCTAAGAACTCGTTGAAGGGAGGATGAAGAACTAACTCCTGTAGTCGGATGCTGCTGCTTAGGCTGTCCGGAAACACCGCCACGACTGGCTGAATTAGGCCAGCGTCAATAAGGTTGTCAAGTATGGTTGGGGTCGGGACATGATTCACATAGGCCCTTCCATCGAAGAGAACCAACAGAGTATATGGTTCACTTCTGGTAGAGGCGTAGTCGGGCGGGGTGTACACCCAAACACGTCGTTGGTTGTTGAGAATTTCACTTCGTAATCGGTACTGCTCCACTTTGCCTCTTGGAACGCCCTCACGCTGTTCAATCCACGGTTGAACAGGAGCTGGAGCTTGTGGTAGCTCTATCACTGACCGTACAAGTTCAAAGCTTTCCGGGTCTTCCTCATCCTTCTCAAAGACAAAAGTGCGAGGATTGAATGAGTCTTCTTTCATCTTGGAGAAGCGAGCAATGAGTGCAGCATAGTCATCTCCATCAACAGGCTCGTCATCGGGCCGATATGGTTCGAGCTGATAGGTGAGTCTGAGGTCACTCCTTGCTTGACACGTGAAGTACCAGAGGTCTGTTTCCAGCATTCTGGTCATCTTGTTGACAACTTGATCCGTTAGCAGACTAACGACGGAAATCCCCGGTAGTTCATCCTTAGCCTGCCAGAGAAAAGTCACCAGGCTTTGTTCAGAGTCATCGTCAATTGGCTCTATCAAAGGAGTGCCATTGGCAGCTATTTCCTCCCAGAAGTTCTTCAATGCTCCAGGATAGCCAGATTCTAGTTCCTTCTGTAGAAGCATCAATCTAGGACTTGACGGACCATCGCTATCAGCCACTTGCAGACCTCCTAATTCAAAGAACCACTTCGTCCACAATATAGATTGTTGTCGTTCTAGGCATGACAAACAGAGAGGGGAGGTCTTAGCTCTATTCATTTATCGAATGGTTGTACATATTCCGGTCACTGTGCCGGACAATGTCCGGACAAACGCCCGTCTTTTATCATGTGCAAACTTACTGGCCTGCCACTGTTGATTGAGGGGTTCTAAGCGTTGTCTAGACATGGTTCCTTAGTAATAGTAGGTTTCTTTGTGATGTTCATGTTCATTGGGCAAATACTTGCTCAGCAGCAAGCCATTGCTCTCCATGAAGCCGATGTCGGTTCGGGTCCCTCGCTTGTTCGGCCCGAGGCAGAAGAGTCTTTCTCGCATTCTCAAGACGAGAATTCAGACTCACTCATTTGGGACACTGTTGGGAGTCCGAGCACACTTGACCCGCACCGATGCTATGAAGGGTTTGGAAACTGGATTTCTGAGAACGTCTACGAAACTCTGTTCACGTACCCGTTTGATTCACCAGATACAACTACCCTCATACCTCTACTCGCTGAATCAGTCGATATCTCTACAGATGGACTGGACTACACATTCACCCTTCGACAAGGCGTGACGTTTCATGATGGTACTTCGTTCAACGCTTCGTGTGTTAAGGACAACTTCGAGCGTCTCTTGAAGATCTTCGACACAAATGGTCCAGCATGGATGATTGCGGAGCGGCTCCTTGGAGGACAGGCTGTGGAGGATGCTGCATTCACGTTCGGTCCGGGCAGTCAGGAGCACATTGATGCCTATGATGCATGGACTGAGATGGGTTCGATTCTGGTCCTAAGCGAATATGTTGTGAAGATGAGATTGGCAGCGCCTTATGCAGGCTTCCTTCAGTGTCTCGCATGCCAAGAGGCTGCAATGATTAGTCCCACATGGTTTGAGGCGCACGGTCCCGTAGGGTACGGGGAGTTCAATGAGTATGTTGACAGCCATACCTGCGGTACAGGCCCATACATGGTGGATGAGTGGGTAGTCGGTGGCCACATTACCCTCACGAAGAACCCAAAATATTGGAGGGAGTCTCTGGCACTTCAGACTTATCCTGAGTCAGGCTCCATACACACAGTTGTGATCCGAACGGTTGAGGACTTCGAAGAACGCAAGCTCAACGTGCTTTCTGGACAAAGTGATGGTTGCCATTGGCCAAGAGCCAACGCTCTTGAGATATGGGATCCGGTGGGCGGACAATCATTGGACCCTGATATCAGTGTCTATACCGGAGAACCTTCCTACACAACCATGGCTTTGGCCATCAACCTGCATGATCAATACAACCTGTCTGGCGTGTTTGTAGAAAACCCCTTTGCTAGCAAGGACCTTCGTGAAGCGTGTTCATACGCGTTCGACTATGCTTCGTTCATCGATAGTGCTTGGCAGGGTCAGGCTCTTAGAGGCCAAGGCCCACTGCCATCAGGTATGTTTGGACATGACGACAATCTGTTCATGTACGACCTTGACCTTCAGTTGGCAGTGGACGCATGGAACAGAGCCATGGAATCTGGACTTGACACAGCGCTAGCAGAGAGCTTCTATTGTCTGAATCTCTACTACACCGTGAGGGATGAAGCGACAAGAGTACTGCGAGAAGATTCGCTCTCGTTGTTCAAGGCTGGAATAGAAGCAATCCTTTCCCATCCCGATGCTGTTCAGCCAAGCCAACCCCTAGACATTCAAGTCTTCGAACTCGAGCTGGCTGATTATCTGGCATATCGTGGATATGAGAGTCACTTGGTAATGCTGGTGGGTTGGGCACCAGACTATGCGGACCCAGATAACTACCTGTTTCCGTTTTGCCACTCACAAGGTGTGTATTCTTGGTGGATTGGATACGGAGACTCCCAAGTGGATGAGTGGATTGACTCATCCAGAGGAGAGTCAGACACTGTCATCAGAATCCAACAGATTCATCAGATACAGCAGGCGATTGTGGATGCTGCGGCGTACATTTGGCTTGGTCAACCAACTAGCTTTGAAGTGATGAGGGCAGACGTGCAAGGCTATTCCTACAACCCTATGCGCTATCAACCATCAGGATACAGTGGCGGAGGAGCCTACTTCTATCACATGTGGCTCATTGGACGGTCTCTCGAGCCTGAGCCTTCGTCAGATACGATTGTGTGGGAAACGGCAGGAAATCCAGATACTCTTGATCCCCATCGCAACTATGGAGCATTTGGGATTGGGATTACGAACAACGTGTATGAAACCTTGTTCACGTATGCCTTTGATTCAGCTGACACTAGTACGCTGGTTCCACTCCTGGCTGAGTCTGCGGATATCTCATCAGATGGTTATGAGTATACAATTACACTTCGCGAAGGAGTCGCATTTCATGACGGGACTCCCTTCAACGCTTCGTGCGTCAAGTACAATCTAGAGAGGGCAATGAAGATCTTTGACCCCGCGGGTCCAGCATGGGAACTCGGAGAAACCCTCCTTGGGGCGATTAGCGTTCAGAATGCAGTCTTCTCGTATGGCCAGGGTAGTCAAGAGCACATTGACGCATACGAAACTTGGGTCGGATCTGAATCCATCGCCATCCTTGATACATACATGGTGAGAATCAGACTTGAGCGACCATTCGCACCATTCCTGCATGTTCTGGCATTCCCTGTTTGCTCTATGATAAGCCCCACTTGGGTTGAAAGGCATGGAGGAGTGCAACACGGACAATCTAGTGGCTTCGTAGATGCTCGCACCTGTGGAACCGGCCCGTACTGTGTTACAGAGTGCCTGTACAACGACCACATCACATTGACCCGGAATCCCGACTACTGGAGAGCCTCTGAAGTACATGCATTAAAGCCGAATGCAGGCTCCATCCAAACAGTGGTCCTCTGGAACAACGATGACGCTGCCTCTAGAGAAGCAAGACTGTTATCAGGAAGAATCGACGGCTGTTTCTGGCCTAGAGATGATGCTCTTCAGATTTGGGACCCAGTAACTCGACAGTCCCTTGATCCAGATGTCAATGTATGGACTGAAGATCTAACCTATACAATGTTTGCCCTTGGCTTCAACATGCGCGAATACATCCAGTCCTTTGGTTTCGCGAGGCAGAACCCATTCTACAGTAGGGATCTCAGAGCAGCATGCTCCTATGCCTTCGACTATGCACTGTTTATCGATACTACATTCCATGGGCTAGCCATCCAGGGGAAGGGGCCAATTCCGGCCGGTATGTATGGGCATGACAACAATCTCTTCATGTATCATAATGACATCCAGCTAGCAGTTGAATCCTGGAACCAAGCAATGGCATCCGGGCTTGATTCGGTTCTAGCAGACAACTCGTACGAGCTGAATCTATATTGCCATCCCGATAGCGCGTTTCAAGTGCAGGCACTCAATGTATTCAAAGCGGGACTTGACGCCATCCTTGCACACGAAGATGCAGTGCAACCTAGCCAGGAGCTGA
>LRSK01000207.1 GCA_001563325.1 Candidatus Thorarchaeota archaeon SMTZ1-83 | reverse complement strand
TGAGCAACTGCTGGAATCAGGCGGGCTCTATTCAGAGGTTCACAGTACTCTCACCGAAATGGAACTGGCAGCACCAGTTGTTGAGGCTCATTCGGAGGTGTCAGGAGGATCCAGAGAATGAGCGCACAGATGGTTGCTGACGAGGAGGAGCGGACCTACGCCTACTCGGATAGCACGCTGATGAAGCGGATGGTGGCATATCTTCTTGCCTATCAGATTCTGTTCTTGGCAGTGTCGCTTCTTGTTGTCGTAGGGATAGTTGTCAGCATCTGGATGCCATTTGTACTGCAGCATGCAATAGATGTTGACTTCCCCAGTGGAAGCCTCGAGGCAATTCTCTTCAGCGCAGCGTTCTATGTGGTCCTCCAGATAGTCGCTTGGTTGTCAGCATATGGAAACGAGTATCTGATGGCACTCATCGGCCAGAAGGCAATCTATAGGATTAGACAAGAACTATATCAGCACTTACAGACAATGGATCAGTCCTTCTACGATAAGTCATCTTCAGGGAGAATCATATCAAGACTGATTAATGATGTTGACAGAATGAGTGAACTTCTAAGTGGAGGCCTAATCAGCACCTTTGCGCAGATCTTCATTGTCTTCGGAATCGGTGCTGTGATTTTCACTGTCGATGTCCAGCTAGCCTTGGTCACCCTGGCGGTCGTACCAATCCTCCTTGTGTCGACTATCTATTTCAGGAAAGAACTCAGAGAGGCCTATCGTAGGACTAGAAAGACGATATCTAGCGTGACTTCGAACTTGGCCGAGAGCATCTCAGGCGCCAAGGTCACGAAGAGCTTTGCGCGTGAACGAAAGAGTGTTGCAGTCTTCACCGAGTTGAATAGAGCGGACTATCAGTCCAATGTTGATGCCGGAAAGGCTATGGCGGCCTTCTTCCCAGTAATCAGATTCATTAGCGGCCTAGGTCTTGTTCTGATACTCCTCTTTGGAGGGTATCGCCTTATCGATGGTACAGTCACATTGGGGACTGTTGTCCTCTTCCTTCAGTTCAGCGATCGCTTCTTCCGACCAATCCTTATCATAGCCAACTTCTATACTTCAGTACAGAGTGCCTTTGCCGGCGGTGAGAGAGTCTTCACTGTATTGGACTCAAGGCCAACAATCATTGACCGTCCGAGTGCTGTCGATATGCCCCCACTCCAAGGACACATTCAGTTCAAGGATGTGACATTTGGATATCTTGAAGACACACCTGTCTTGGAGAAGTTCAATCTGGAGATTCGACCGGGGGAAACCGTTGCTCTCGTGGGAGACACGGGAGCTGGAAAGACAACTGTCGTTAGTATACTGAATAGGTTCTACGAGATATGGGATGGCGCAATCAAGATCGATGGCATCGATATCCGGGATGTAACACAGGAGTCACTTCGTTCAAGGATAGGACTTGTCCTACAGGATCCGTTCCTGTTCATGGGAACAGTAGCTGACAACATAAGGTATGGGCGGCCGGACGCGAAAGATGATGAGATAGTCCAAGCAACAGAAACAATAGGCGCTCGCAGGTTAATCGAGAACCTTGAAGATGGTTTCGAAACGGAGGTGGGAGAGAGAGGCGCGAGGCTATCTGAGGGGGAACGTCAGTTGGTAAGTTTCGCGAGGGCCTTGCTTGCCAATCCAAAGATTCTCGTTCTAGACGAGGCCACTAGCTCCATTGACGTTTATACTGAGCATGCGATTCAGCGCGGAATGAGGAGACTCTTACAGGGTAGGACCTCCATTGTAATCGCTCATAGGCTTTCTACAATAGTGAGTGCGGATAGAATAGTGGTCATAGAGGATGGCAAGATAGTTGAAACAGGCACACACGCAGAACTTATGGCGAAGAAAGGCAAGTACTTCTCACTCTACGAGTTGCAGCTACGCCCAAGAGCAATACAGCCCTCGATAGAGACCTAGATGTGATGCCTGTGGACGAAAAGGTCCTACGTATCAGAATTGAGGAAGAATTGCGCAGTCACGTAAGACAGGACTATGCTGCGTATTTCGAAGACAAGGCAGATGAAGATACAGTCTATCATCACCTTGGTGTGCCCACACCCGCCGTACGCAGGACAGCAGCATCCTTCCTTCGTCAAGTCAAGGCAGAGGGAATCACGGACATAGATCCTGTACTGCAACTCTGTGACCATCTTCTTTCATGCAAGATATCAGAATTGAGAACCATCGCTTTCCAATGGAGCTTCAACTTCAGGAATCACTTTCGGCCCGAGCACTTTGATGTCTTCGAGAGGTGGGTCATGACATATGTCACAGGTTGGGGGAGTTGTGACGACCTCTGTACTCACTCTCTGGGCCATTTCCTCCACGAATACCCAGAGCACATTCCGAAGGTGAAGACTTGGACTTTCTCTCCCAATGCCATGGTTCGTCGTGCATCTGCTGTAGCATTCATCTACTCACTGAGGAGAGAAAAGTATGTGGAGCATATCTTCGAGATCGCTGATGCTCTCCTCACCGACGCTGAGGATCTTGTTCAGAAGGGATATGGGTGGATGTTAAAGGAAGCGACCAAGGCGTACGAGACGGAGGTCTTCGACTATGTGATGGCAAGGAAGGCAATCATGCCGAGGACCGCCCTCCGATACGCCATTGAAAAGATGCCTAAGGAACTGAGAGCCATGGCAATGGAGAGATGATTAGGTACATTGAGGACCAATCAATCATCGTCCCAGTCGAACTCATCAACGTCATCCCATGCGTATGGGAGACGTCGAACGGCCTTCAGCGACTTCCAGGGTTTGATTGCGGATAGGCCACTCAAGGCGCCACTGACTGCAGCCTCGACAATAGAGCCTACATGTTCGAGGCCCTCTAAACCTTTGATACCATCTTTGGATATCATCAGGGTCTTCCCTTCCCTTTGCCCAATTCTGACTCCAGACTTGTCAACGTGAACAGTTTCTTTTTCACCCACAGAGAAGACATTCTCGTCGTACACAAACACCAAGTCCTTGCCTTTAATAACGAGTACAATCGGCTTGGAATGAATGTCAGTTCCAAGAAACACATTGCCCTCGGACTGCACGAGATGAGTTCTTCCATGACCGTTCACTTTGTCCTCGATCGCTGCATCAACGGCATCCGAGAAACCATCTCTTCCATCAAAGCCGAGAGTTCCTATGTCTGAGTCTTTGGCCTTCCTAGAAGCAGTTTCTATGGTTGTTTCACCCAGGTAGAGCTGGACTCCATCGAGCGTGGTCGTGACAGACTTGCCCAAAGCCCCAACCTCGGTTTCTTCAATGGCATCGACCGCAAAGCGTGACAGCCCCGCAAAAGCGATGCCTACTCTCCTGTTTCCTTCCACTAGGTGAACCCAAGCACAACCAGTTTCCAAGTCAACTATGGCCTTGTCATGTGAAACAAGCTTGTATGGAGTTGTTGTTGTCATTACCGGGCCTTCAGGTCTCATACCCTGCATTACCAATCATCCCCCTCTAGGCTCACGCCGTCCTCAGTGATTTCTGCATCGAATCTATCATCCTCGTCGTCTTCAAACGTTACTTTGACTCCAGATTCGCCATTTCCATTGTTTCCACTTCTGGAGCGTTCTCTCTCCACCTTGCTTGTCAGCCACTGTGCGAGTCGGTATGCGAGTCGACCTTCCACTGTGACATAGTAGGTCCCGCGGACCTCCCCCTTGATCACATAGCCTGCCTCGAGCAAGGGGTTCAGGTGATGCGTAAGGGAGCTTCCAGTCTTCCCAGTGTGGTTCTCGAGCTCGTTGAAACTCTTACCGCCGTCTTTGAGGAAGTCGAGTATCTTCAGACGCTCCTCACTTCCTAGAGGGCTCACTATTCGGGCGACACGTTCTGGAGGAATCGCCTCAATGTCCCTGTCCCTCTTTCGTTTCGTTCTCGAATGGATTCGAAGGGCTGGTCCAGAGAATGCCTCGCCTAAGTCCTCTACGCCTCTCAGAGAGTCACGGATCTGATCACCGAGACCCTCCATCATGACTTCTAGACTGTCTGTCAATCCGCTTAGGTCTACAATCGCGGCTCGAGGAGCACGAGGTCGTCTTACTCGCTTGGATGACCCCTCCCCCCGTTCTCGCCGAATCTGGCGAACTTGATCTAGCTCGCTCCGGAGGTCCTCTTTGATCTTCCGAATCTCTTCCAGTTCTTCTCTGATTCGCTCGATGTCTTCGGTCATTGTTTTGCACTGACTGTAATAATGTACAGTTGTAATATAAATCTTCGGTTTGATTACACCACCAGCAGAGAGGTTTGGCTAAGGAGTTGGTATAGCGGCCGATTCGATTGACACTCCTGGAATCTAGGGAAGTAGAGAAACTCCAATGAAGAATGAAGCCAGTACTACAGAAAAAACAGATCAGAAATAGAAAGCTGGCGGGGCAAACATATGTTGCCCCCCAGTCCTAGAATTACACTACAGAGCTTAGAAATCGTATGCTTTGAGTGTCTTTCTCTTGTTGTCCTTACATCGGGATGCTGCTGCTTCGAGCATCTTCCCGATCTTCATATTGATGGCATCGTAGGCATCGCTGCCAACCATCATGTTCTTGTCCTTTGCAAATTGCTTCACAGCTGACTTCACAAAGAAAGTTGGGTATTTCTTCTTGACTGCCATGTTTTTGCACACCCTTTAGGCAAGAGTGGTTGAAATGAGCCCTAGTTGCTTTTAAGGCTATCCTAGGCACATGCCTCGAAACGCGCTTTCGCGCTTGTTTTCGAGGGTTCCGCCCATTTTTGTCATTATTAACTATAGTTAAGGAGTGTTTTCCTTATAAATAGCGTACTTTGAGCCTAACAAGTGAAATAGTCGGGAGGTCTAAAAAGGAACTAGGATGGAGTAAGTTGCCGCATACAAGACTTCTGATTGCAGCTTCTTTTGTGGCAGCAATCGTGTTAATTGTCACTTTTGGGTTGAGTGATCTCCTGTATAGCACAGTGTACCTTGAGAACTTCGTTCCCGGACTCCTCGCAGGATTCATCGGCGTCTTCCTTGCCTTGGCACTCGACCAATGGAACTCCGACCAGAGAGAGATGAAAGAAGTAGAGAAAATCCAGCAGGAGCTTATTGAAGAGCTAGACGACATCTGTGAAGCACTGAACGATGATGTCCTCTTTGAGGTGGTCCCAACTGTATCGTGGCACATTGCGAACTCCACCGGCCTAGCGGCCAAGCTCGATGATGAGATTCGCTACAGTATCTACCGCGCCTATAATTCCGTAGAACTCCATAATCGAGCAGTTGAGAGAATGTTGGACTACATGAGGCGAAGCGATATGGATGAGTCCACCGCAAGAATGCTGGAGAATCGCTACAGGGACTTGAAACAGTTCGTAGTGGCACATGTGGAGGAGGTCCTCGCGAAGCACGGCACCTCATGAGAGTCGTGATACAGAGTGTCAGAAAACTTGCTTTGAAGTCGATGCTTTTCAAGCAAGGAAGAGCGATGTCCTTCCATGCGATACGATTGGGAAGACTCTGAGAGGCACCCCGGCTATCTCGCTTGTGTCATACTCGCTCTTCTCCCTATCGTGGGAATACTCCTGTGGCCTGTGACATTCTCAGGTCTCAGCAGTTTGCCTTGGGCCATTCTAATGATTGCAGTGGTCGTCCTCCCACTCTTCAGCTGTGGTCTTGGAATGAGGGGTCGCCCGCTCTTCCAGTTTCACTATCATGGGGAACCCTTCGATGAAGAGGTCATGAACATCTCAGACGATGAGAGAGAACTCTGACTTCGTCATGATGAAGAAGATTTGGCCGAGGTTGGTGAGCTCATCCGAGAGAGGAGAGCCATCAATGCCAGTTGTACACGTGAACGTCTGGGAAGGTTTTGGAGAAGAGAAGGTTAGGACAGTCAGAGAGGTATCGCCAAGATGTTTGTGAACCTGGACATTCCTGAACATGCCGTGGAGGTAACAGTCCGGGAGATACCAAAGTCACATTGGGAATTGGTGGAGAACCAGCCTCGGAGAAGTCCAAAGATCAGTAAGGAATAGTCGCTCACATCACCTCGGGGCCGATGGTATCTACCAGATACTGTCGGTCTTCATTGCTCTTCAGGAACACACCCTGGTTGCCCAATCGTAGGTTCTCAATGCCTTCTTCTTGCATTGCGATATAGCTTTCAGCCATCTCCTGCGCAGTGGGGGCCCTGTAGTCAGGTGATTGAAGTTCATAGCAGGGGAAGAACGCCAACAGGGTGGTAGGGATTCCTGAATTGGCCTCTGAAATCAACCTCGCAATCTTCGCATGTTCGTCCTTCTCGACAAGGCCCGGAATGTGCAGAGTTAGGACTTCGAGAGTGAACCCGTGATTCACAATCTCCTGAACGCTTGACAGAATGTGGGCATTGGTCGTTCCACAGAGCTTACGATAGATGTCTTCAGAGTAGGCCTTGATATCTAGCCAGAATGAGTCAATCCCTCCTTCGGCATAGGCTTCAATGTTCCTCGGAGTAAGACCATAGCCGTTAGTTTCGAGCAACACCCAGAGGTCATTGGACTTCTCTTTGATCTTCTGTGCTGCCTCGATGTAGAACTCAGGTTTGCAGAGTATGTCGCCACCAGTGAACGCAACGATGTTCCGGGCAGGACCAATCCCTTGAGGACTCAGGACGATTTGATCAGTGGTGAGTTTAGAAGGGCAAATCTCAGAACGGCTCCCAGTGAGAACGCAAGCTCCACAGTGTCTGCAGAGTCGATGAGCATGCCAGCTCGTGGCAGCCTCTTTGGGCTCGAAGACCGTGACATCCTCGCGGTATCTCTTAGCGATGTCTGCTATCATCTCGGCAGACATCCATTCTCCAGTCACCACCTTACTGAACTCGTGAGAATGGCACTTGAGACAAGTATGGTTGCAGCCACTCTGGTAGATCGACATGTAATCTTCTGGCCGTGACAGAAGAAGGGATTTGATCAGTCGCTCATAGCCCTTCTCTGTACTATGACGTAGCGTAGCAGAGCATGCCAGCTTCT
The DNA here is from genome assembly GCA_001563325.1 of Candidatus Thorarchaeota archaeon SMTZ1-83. The sequence continues at coordinate 6,703 of LRSK01000207.1, read as the reverse complement.
GTTTGCTGTCTGCTGCCTCAACCAAGCATGAACCTCTCGGATAGCCTTGGTCAATCATTGCGCAATGGCCAGAAACCTTAGTCAATCTTCTCTCCAAAACCCTGTAGTCAGACTGTCCAATAAACGGTTGCATGGTCAGTAGTTCGCGCTTAGCGAACCGACGCGCTTTGAATTGAGTCCATGATTTCTGCTAGTTGAGCCGCCTGCCATCGTTCCGTGACCCCCACTGTCACTGTCCGCACTTTCGGAAGGCTGAAGGCATACTCCAACGCATCCAACGGAGGTAGCTTGCCGGCTGCAAGTACTTTCATGCCCATCACCGGGTTTCGACTATCGAGTGATTGGAGCAGTTCTTCCATCTCAGTGGTGGAACCTCCGACGTTGTAGCCAATACTATTGACTGGGAGTAGCAGCCCGAAGGCCTCGTCTTGAAGTGGATTTTCATCTGATTGTAGGACCTGCAGAGTATTGCAGGTGTCGTGTGTGGCAAGACCAGGAAATGCATTTGCTGCTCTGATTGCTTCGAAACACGATTTCAAGTCCTCCAAGCGTCGGTCTAGAAACCTGTCAGTCATTGCACCGTGTACGAAGACAACCTCGGGATCCAATACACGGGTTTCCTCAAGATTCTTCTCCCAGTTCTCAGGCAGGAGCGAAATGGCAACCTTCAGGTCATGACGCTCCTTTGTTAGACGAGCAGCCTCAACAATGGTAGGATATGCCGTGACATGAACACCGGGATACCCCAACCTGCAGAAGTGTACAAACATCTCGCTCATCCGATCAGGGTGGTTGAAGAACCGTCTATACCACTTCTGACCAGCAAGTCCGAATTGGCCTGCACCCATGAAAGGACTGGTTCCACATAGCAGGCGTGGAAGTGCTTTGGGTCCAAAGTTCACTTCGAGCATTTCGACCCTCTCGCTTCATTTCTCACGTTCAACAATCGTTGCTGTACCAAGTCCAAGCCCACAGCACATAGAAACAAGTCCATACTTGAGGTTCTTGTCCTCTAGGGCATTGAGCATCGTTGTCATTAGTCGGGCGCCTGAAGCCCCGAGAGGATGCCCTAATGCCAAAGAGCCCCCGTGGACTGCAAGACGCTTGTCTGACAATGCATCGAATTCAAGCGCCTTGCCGGTTGCCAAAACAACCGATGCAAACGCCTCATTGATCTCTATGAGATCCATGTCTTCCAACGTCATGCCGGCACGTTCAAGGCATTCTGGAATCACGAAGATTGGCCCCTCCAAACAAGTGACTGGATCGACGCCTACCACTGCCTGAGCCGTAACAACAGCCCGGACCTTGAGATCCAGTTCATCAGCCTTCTCTCGCGATGTCAACATGACCGCTGCAGCACCGTCGTTGATGGGGCATGCATTTGCTGCCGTCGTCGTGCCCCCATGAAGCGGCGGCAAGGAGGCAAGCTTCTCTAGCGTCGAGTCTCTACGAGGGCTGTCATCTCTTTCAACCAGTACATCCTCTCCTTCACTCTGCGGTACTTTGATAGGCACAACTTCGTTGGCAAACTTCGCTGCATCCCAGGCGGCTGCAGCCTTCTCGTGACTCCAAACTGCAAACTTATCCAAGTCCTCTCTGGCCAACTCATACTTCTCCGCCATTGCATCGGCGCTCATGGTCATTGGGATTATTGGATACTCCTCTACGGTCTTGGGATTGAATGCTGCGAAGACCTCTCCGAAGTCTGCGCCAATGGGGAGCAGCGTCATGTGTTCGACACCCGCTGCAATGACGATGTCAGCATTGTCTGTGGCAATAGACTGGGCGGCGAAGTTGACAGCCTGCTGCGAGGAGCCACATGCGCGGTTAAGAGAACAGGCAGGGACTGTGTAGGGAAATCCGGCACCTAGGACTGCCATTCTGCCGATGTTTGCTCCTTGTTGTGCTGTCTGTGTGTTGCAGCCCATCATGACATCATCTACCATGCCTGCTTCAATTCCCGTACGTTTGACCAGCTCTTGAAGTACATGTGATGCCAGCTCATCAGGACGAATGCCTGCAAGACTCCCATTCCTCTTTCCAATTGGAGTCCGAACTGCATCAACGATGACAGCTTCCCGAAGTCCTTTCATTCTTCCACGCTCCAGCTACTGATTGAGTTTATGACTAGGGTGTTATCTCTTCTGAACAAGTGGATGCTGCTTGGAAAGGGGCACTCATATTTCCAGTGGTTGCCAGTGAAACGTGCTAATCACGAATCTGAGCGAAGAGATGAGTGCAAGTATAAGAAGGGTGCCATTGTCATGGGAAGTCCGAAGGTTTGAACTATCCTCCAGCTTGCACGTTTCATGAACGGGGAATCTTGGATAATGCCTCAATCACTAAAGTGAGAGATTATTAGATTGCAGGGCTATCTGAAAAGGCTCCTTCTACAATTGCGGTGTAGCGATTTGGTCCAGTACACCCCTCCTATTTCTGATTCAAAAGACGTCAGTATGAGGGGGATCTTCTGCTTCTAGGATTGTGCCATTTTCAGTAGGTAATTCTCCCCAAGGGTCAGGATAGACCGTGTGAGCAGCATCGTACGGTAACACGTTCGGATTGTGTCGTTCCCATTCCTTCCACCATGAATGAATAGAGGTTTCCATGTTGTTAGTTCCGACGATCTTGACAGGCAGGCAGGCAGCCTTGTTTCCTGAAAATTCATATCGTGCCATGGTCGCATCGAATACAGTCTTCTTCAACGAACGTATCCGTTTCACAATTCCCTCATAGAATAGAACTGGGAATGATGCTACGACTGTCGTTGATGCTGCCTCTTCTGCCTCTACTCCTGCTCCTGCTGCTGCCGCCTCGCGTGCTGCCGCCAATGCTGCTCTTGCTGCTGCATCCTCAGATGATACCAGCATTACACAGAGTATCTCAAGGCCCCAGATTTCCTTCCTTAATCCGGTGATAATAATGCGATAGTCGTTTAGTCTGTCGAAGACTTGGGCGTCGATGTCTTTGAAATAGTAGTAGTTCATCGAATCCCAGGCCGCCATGTATCCGTCATCTACGTTGATTCGAACCAATCCAGGGTCAAGACCAAACCCGTCAAGGACCTTCATTTCTGCATGAATAGGGATTCGGTGAATATCATCATTGAATCCATAGGGCATTACTAGGTCACTGTCGTACCCAATCTCATTGCAGAGGGATTCATGTTGGAATAGTTCAATTGTTCTGCCAAGACTCTCAAAGATACCCGGTTGCCCCAGAACGGCACCTACTTCAGGTTCGAGCGAAGTCGTACTTGGTGTTGCTAGTGCACAGACTATTGATATGATCAGCTCTGCTCCCATTTCCTTTGCACCCAGCAGAGGCATGTTCTCACGAACTCCACCATCAATGAAGTAGTCACTGGTCAGCTGCATTTCCTTGAGGGGGATCCCAATAGCCGGGAGGAAGACAGGTATCGAAGCAGTGGCCCGAGCTCCGAGTTTGAGCCGATGGCTCTTTGTCAGGCCCTCATAATCATACTGAGTCTGGAGCTCTCCTATTCTATTGTATACCTTCCCTCCATGGTCCATGTAACAGATTTCTCCATCTACATATCGGACCATGTACATTCGCAAGGGGCATACTTTCCCTACATTGTCAAGGTTTATTCCATCTGAAACGGTTTCTATAATGGGGTCTAAGTTCAGTATACCTTTAGCCACCTCAATCTGTTCCATGGCCATCTTCACGGCAAGAAGGCTCTTCAATGTCTTGACGAAACCAAAGGGCATTAGAAATGTCAGCGCTAAGTGCCCCCCGATTGTCGCTCCAATCTCACGACCACCACCTACTGATCCCGATCTTGAGATTAAGTCGATCTCAATGCCGCCTTCGCTGAGGAGGTTCTTGAAGTTCTGATACCAGACCTCCTCACCAAATAGGTCGAGATAGTGTTGGGCAGATAGGTAGAGTCCCAGAATCTTGCTCGCAGCGTCTTTCCCTGATTCTGAAACAACTAGAGCGTTTATTGCTCCAGTCGAAGCTCCAACAACGCCGGTAATGTTCAGAGAATCCCAGATTGAAGACAGATAGTAGAGGGCACCTGCTTGAAAACACCCCTTAATCCCCCCACCGGATAGCGCTATAATAGTCTTGGGTCGCCTTCCCTTGAACTTGTCTCTAAGTTTCTGTAACGCAGGAGGAATTGCATAGCGGATGACTTCATCCGAAAGCTTCCCATATTCAGATTCTTTGAATTTCAGGGATATCGCTTCTTCGATTCCTGAGAGCGTCTGTGAATCCGAGTCTGGAATCCTATCTTCGGCATATCGGACAAATGCCTTTCTTATCTTCTCAGTAAGGGCGTTTCGGACTTCACCCGTAACTCGCCCATAAACATCCTTGCCAATTCTTCTCTCCAGCAGTTTTTCAGCTAATGACCTCGGGGCAACGGGTTCGGGCGGCTGGGTCCCTGCTTTCGATGTCTGAAACGAGATGTCGGGACCACCTAGTCGGTCATGTTCGTGGTCGATAAAGAGACGTCTGCATTTCGGGCAATTCCTCACATCTGGAGGGACCTCTGTACCACAATTCGGGCAAATGCGCCCTGCACTTCTCAGTATGACAACCTCCTCAACACGCGACGGTTCCGCCTATAGAAGGGCGAAACAGTTGGTGGAAATGTCAAAAGGCAGTTAAATCTCTTCGGTAAAGAGATTCCCGTGTGATGCGTAGAGAAAGTAAATCAATCAGGCATTATTGGAGAAACCTGCGATGACTAGGACGTATGTCCTGATACGGGCCAAGGCAGGAACAATGTGGAACGTACGGAGTGACATTGAGAAGACTGAGGGCGTAATAGATGTTCATGTAATCACCGGTCCTTACGACCTAGTGGCTCTCGTCGATTTTCCGTCAACAGAGGATTTGAAACGATTGCTGGACAGCATTCATGACATAGACGGGGTCGTCAGTACAGAGACCTGGATTGCCATATGAGGTCCTTTAATGGGTCGTCAACAGAGAAGTCTTCAGTGGCCCCTCGTCAGAAGATCCTGATAGAGGGTTTCCGGCAGTAGGAGGTTTCCTGCCGTGCCGTGTGGGGCGATTAGCCAGCTATCTTTCGGCCTGTACCCTCTTAATCTCCTCAATGATTGCAGGTACTATCTCGAAGAGGTCACCGACAATCCCAAAGTCCGCAAGCTCAAAGATTGGGGCATCAGGGTCTTTGTTCACTGCAACAATTACGTCAGAGCTAGACATGCCTGCACAATGTTGGATTGCTCCCGAGATGCCTAGTGCAAAGTACAGCCTTGGAGAGATTGTACGTCCAGATTGACCAACCTGTTGAGTTGGCGGAAGCCATCCCAAGTCCACAATTGGACGAGAACCACCAACTGCCGCGTCGAGCAATCCTGCTAGCTCCTTGGGTAGATCAAGATTCGATGGGTCCTTGATTCCCCGCCCACTGCAGACGACAACATCAGCCTCTTCGACTGACTTCATTCCCTCCACGACTTCCTTCACAGTATCCATGACTCGCGTCCGGACCTGATTCGCTCCAATCTTGATTTCGACCTTCTCAATCTCGCCAGTGCGGGAAGTGTCAGGCTCGCTAGGCTTGAACACATTGGGCCTTACTGTGGCCATCTGAGGGCGCGTGTAAGGACAGAGTATCTCGGCCATGATGTTACCACCAAAGGCTGGGCGTGTCTGTACGAGTTGACGCTCCTCATCGATGTCGAGCCCAGTGCAATCCGCTGTCAGACCGAGTGCCATCCTGGCAGCCACACGTGGAGCTAAGTCACGGCCATTGCTAGTGGCCCCATATAGAACTATGGCAGGCTTCCTTGGCGCAATCAGAGTAGTCATCGCAATTGTGAACGCATCAGTGGTGTAATGTCCGAACATCTTGTCATCGACTAGCAGAACCTTGTCGGCACCCTGATGGATGAGTAACTCAGCTAGGCCTTCGACCTCATGACCAATGAGAAGCGCCACGACGCTCTCGCCAAGCTTGTCGGCAAGCTCCCGGCCCTTTGTCACAAGCTCGTAGCCAACGCTTCGCATTCGGCCTTCTGCGGTTTCACAGAAGACCCAGACATCCTTGTATTCCGCTATCTTTGCCTTGTCAACAGTCTTGCGCTCAATCAAGATGGCGTCGACGGGACACACTTCCTCGCAAGAGCCACAGAGTACACACTTGTCTAGGTCAAACTTGACTTTGTCACCGTCTTCTTCTATTGCTGCGAAGTTACAGACCTTTGGGCACAGCATACAGCCTGTGCACGTATCTCTGTCATAGATCAGACCCATCTCTAGATTGCCCCCTTCTTGGCCAAGAACTCGACAAGCTGTTTCGCAGCAGTCTTGGCATCTACATCTTCGAGCTTCACCCCACCTGCTCTCTTCTCTGGTGGGAACACCTTCCTCACTGTGGTTGGAGAGCCCTTCAGTCCAATCTCATCCTCGGGGGCCCCAAGTGTTGTGGCATCTATGACTTCCAGTGGTTTCTGCTTGGCCTTCATAATCCCCATGATATTGGGCAGTCTCGGTTCGTTGAGTCCCTTGGTCGCAGTGAGCAAAACTGGCATTCTGGCTCGTACTACATCGTAGCCCTCGTCAGTTTCTCTGTGAGCTATGACATGTTTCCCGCCGTCGTCGATCTCGAGATGGCGCACATAGCAAATCTGAGGAAGACTGAGAAGTTCTGCGAGTTCGGGACCAACCTGTGCGGTATCCCCATCAATGGCCTGCT
>LRSK01000206.1 GCA_001563325.1 Candidatus Thorarchaeota archaeon SMTZ1-83 | reverse complement strand
ATCTGGTGAGTATTACTACGTTGGCTAAACGGTAGATTGTTTATGTCTATAGGCCGCGCATCCAGAATTCCTTCTTTGCTGCAGTTTTCTCCTTGTCCATCTCCGCCAGAATCTTGACAGCCTCATTCCCGCAAGCTATCACAGATTCCTCTCCTTTCACAGCAAATTCATCTTTCACTCTATTTGCGTAAACGGCGCAGACGGCACCAGATCTGAAACCATAGATGTTTGCTAGCGTGAAGAGTGTGGCAGCTTCCATTTCGAAATTCGCGACGTTTGCCTTAGTCAGATCCTTAACCAAGGTTTCACTAAAGCTCTGAGTATAATCGTTGAAACCTGGACGAGATTGCCCGAGATAGAACGAGTCCGTTGAGGCTGATATGCCGAGGTGATACTTGAAGCCAAGCGTGTCCGCTGCCTCCACAAGCGCCATTATGATCTCATACGAAGCAGCGGCCGGGTATTCTGGGCGAACATACTGCTTGCTTGTGCCTTCGAGTCGTACTCCGCCAGTGGATATTATCAGATCTCCTATCTCTATATGCTCCTTCAGGGTGGCACACGACCCCACTCTTATGAGATTGCGAACACCCACGTTGGCTAGTTCTTCTATAGCAATCGCAGTTCCAGGTCCGCCAATTCCTGTAGAACAGGCTGAGATGGGCACGCCCTTGTAGATGCCTGTATGTGTCACGTACTGACGGTGTGACGCTACTTCACTAAAGGAGTCCCAACCGGCACTGATTTTGGCGACACGTTGAGGATCGCCAGGAAGCAGCACGGAATCAGCGACGTCACCTTTCATGACCTCAATATGGTACTGCTTACGGTCCGGTGTTTCTGGACGTCGAGCGGAAACAGTTTCTCTCGGCATTGTTAGTCAAACAGGTACAGGTGTACTAGGCTATTTCAGTTTCGGACATCGTTCTGGAGAATACGTGGGAGTACCTTCTGGTAATAGACCAACAGACTATTATACACTCGTAGAACAGTTGCCGTTTGCTCGGGATTCGGTTTCCGAAAGACCTAATACAAAAATGCTGGGGCCTGGTGTCCCGTGCGAGGGCGTAACGCTGCTCTCACAAGAATCTTGGAAAGGAGCGAGATAAGCTTGGTTGAAACAACCCTTAGCGTAATTAAAGCCGACATCGGCTCGCTTGCCGGCCATGTGGTCGTACCCGACTTCCTGTTAGAGTTTGCAAGGAAGGAGATGAAGGCCGCAGTGGACAAGAAGATAATCAAAGACTTCTATGTCACCCATGCTGGCGATGATCTAGAGCTAATAATGACCCATGACAAGGGAGAGAACAATGAGGAAGTCCATCACCTTGCCTGGGACACATTCATGAAAGGCGCCGAATTGGCTCGCCAGTACAAGATCTACGCAGCTGGTCAGGACATGCTAGCTGACACCTTCAGCGGGAATGTAAAGGGACTTGGTCCTGGCTCAGCGGAGATCACTATCGAAGAGCGGAGGTCAGAACCATTCGCCATCTTCATGGCGGACAAGACCGAACCGGGTGCGTTCAATCTTCCATTGTTTAAGATATTCGCTGATCCGTTCAACACTGCTGGGCTCGTAATTGATCCGAATCTGCATGATGGATTCCGGTTCGTCATTCAGGACATCATGAAAGATGAGCCCTGCTTCGTGGAGATGAAATGTCCCGAAGAGATGTACGACGTGCTTGCCCTTCTCGGTAGCACAGGAACCTACACCATAAAGAAAGTCTATCGAGCCGACGGCATGGTGTGTGCATCAGTAAGCACAGACAAACTCCATGCTGTAGCTGGGAAATATGTTGGAAAGGATGACCCTGTAGCGATTATCAGAGCACACTCGGGTCTTCCGGCCATGGGCGAAATACTCGAGGCATTCACGATTCCACACCTTGTCGCTGGTTGGATGCGTGGTTCTCACGCAGGTCCATTGCTTCCTGTTGCATTGAAGGATTCAAGGTGTACTCGATTCGATGGCCCTCCACGTGTTATTGGTCTGGGTTTCCAGGTTAGCAATGGTGAGCTAGTAGGCCCTGTTGATCTGTTCGACGATGTCGCTTTCGACATCACAAGGAGGCGTGGGATGGAGATTGCCGACTATCTACGTCGGCACGGTCCATTCGAGTTTCACCGTCTTTCATCTGACCGGATGGAATATAGCACATTGCCAAAGGTCCTAAGAAAGTGTGAGACTCGTTTCACAGACAAGGAGATAATACCACAAGGCACGGCCAAGGATACTTCAGAGTCTGCAGAGTAGCTGCGGGAGAACAGTGTTCCGTACCTCACTTCCCAGAAGTCAGGCGGTCCTCATCCTGTTCTCTTGATTACATGGTAGCCAAATTCCGTCTTGACTGGGTTTGTGGTCATTGCACCAATACTGAGTGAGAAGGCAGCGTTCTCAAACTCCTTCACCATTTGACCCCTGCCGAACCAGCCAAGGTCTCCTCCTTTCTTCCTAGATGGACAGTCGCTGGATTGCTTTGCCATTGACGCGAAGTCCTCTCCCTCTCGAATTCTACTGATGATTTCGAGGGCTTGGCTGTGTTTCTTCACCAGTATGTGACTGGCTCGTATCTTGCCTGCCTTGCCGCCCTTGCCCATTGTTTTCACCATCTGTATCAGATTACGTATGTTTCCCGTTCGACTGTCCAGAAAAATAAGCTCTACGATTCATGCGCGTCAAAGTGAATAATACCCCTGTGCCAATCTGGAAATGACACGCTTTCTTTAGCGTGTTTTGCTCCAAGATTGCTGGTTGATAATGAAAGTCGTGACTATATGCCTGCCTGAATCCTATGTTGAAGGGCTAGACAAGCTAATCGGGCAGTTGAAGTATCCCAACCGCTCTGAAGTGATAAGGATTGCAATTCGCGACTTACTTGTAGATGAGCTCTGGGGCGATAGGACCCAGGCGAAGTCTATTCCTCTTGTTGCCCAGTTACAGGATATCCCTGCGGTTTCTCAGTCCGCGGCGGTTAAACCTCCCCACTAGCTGTACAATCAGATTACCTTTTTCTATGACCGACGCAAACTAGGGTCAGTTCAAGCCGACCAATGTAGTAGGATTGGAGCAGACCCAACCGCAGTGGTGCTCATTCTACTTCAGGAGACCGTGTTTAAGATGGAAAGATTGAGGAAACTTCTTGGGCGCGAAGAAGAAACAGAAGAGAAGACGGCTGAAGAGGCTCCAGTTGGAGAGGCGGCAAAAGAACCAGTCCACGAGGAAACTGCACATCCGGAAGTCTTGGAAGAGCCTGTGACCGAAGAACCTGAGGTCGAACATGAACCTGAGCCAGAAGCGGAGCCGGAGCCGGAAACACAACCTGAGGTAGAACCTGTAGAGGCCGAGCCCGAAGAAGCCGCTCCTATAGATCGGGGCGCCACTCTCCCTTACCATTCAGAGTTCACTGAGCGCATCAAGTACCTCTTCGGAGACCCCACCGCAGTAGCTGGATTAGAGGGTCCTGATGAGTTCTCCTTGGAGTTCATGGCTGAAGGCGAGCGGTTCTATGTGGCGAAGGAGGCTAATGGGGAGTTCAAATACGGCACCGGCTCGGCACCGGATGAGGACGTGTACATTCGAATCGCAAATGATACTGTAGCAGAGCTACTGAGGGCAGCAACGTTTGCCTATTTTTCAAGGATTTACATTAGGGACTACCGGAAACCAGATGCAGGCAAGTTCGTCAAGATTGAGCTTAGAAAAGATATCACCAGCATGAATAGACGCGGCTACGCTCGGATACCACTTCTGAAGCTTCTCATTGGCCAAGCGCGGTGAGTTGTCGATTTCCAGCATAGCAACTTATTAGCCAGCATAGCTCGGAGTCCCGTGCAAGAGCCGCACTTGGAGGCGCTCGTGCAGGGATGAATATCATGGCAGAGATTGAACTCCCGTTCATTGCAATCAACTTCAAGACATATCCTCAGGCCACAGGTGAAAGGGCCGTTCTCTTAGCACAGATATGTGAGAAAGTCTCGAAGGAGTATGGTGTCACAACCGTTGCCTGTCCACAGGTTCCTGATTTGTATAGGGTTAGCAGGGCAGTGGATATACCAGTCTTCTCACAACATATGGACCCTGGTGAACCAGGGCGTTTCACAGGACACGTCATTGGAGAAACCATAGTCGATGCAGGATGCTCCGGAACCCTTCTTAATCACTCAGAGCACCGCATGCAACTTGCTGACATCGAGGCCGCCATTCGAAAGGCTGAGAGTCTACAACTGTACACGATTGTATGTACCAACAACCCGTTGGTCAGCATGGCAGCGGCATCTCTCAATCCCAATGCGATTGCTGTAGAGCCACCGGAACTCATTGGCACAGGAATCTCTGTTTCCCAGTCGCGGCCTGAAGTAATCACTGGAACTGTCGATGTCATTCGTGCTGTCAACAAAGAGGTCACAATCCTCTGTGGTGCGGGTATCAGCACTGGTCAAGATGTAGAATCAGCAGTCAAGCTTGGTTCACAAGGTGTGCTTCTTGCCTCAGCAGTGGCCAAGTCTGACAAGCCAGAAGATGTGCTGAGGGGACTGGTCGAACCACTGAGAAAATAGTATGTGGCCCTTCCGGTTCATTTTTCACTGAAGCTAGAGGCGTCCGAGTCGGCGAATTATCATGAAGGTGACACTCCACTGCGCTCACTGCCTGCTTGACCGTGCGGTCAATCAGATACGACTGGCTACTGATGACCCCGATTTGCAGATGAGAGTAGTTACTGCAATGCTTGACTTCCTGGGAAAGAACTTCAATGCCGCGTCGGTTCCGAGCCATATAGGCACTGATAGAGACCTTCTGGTTCAGAAAATGACAGGAAGGGATCCGTATGAGGGTCTCAAACGCGAATCAAACGCTATGGCCCTCAGCATTCTCCCTGACCTGAAGGATTTGGTTGAGGAGGTAGTAGATCCACAGATGCGCTTCAGGAGGGCCACACTGATCGCCGCTGCTGCGAACGCTATTGAGTTCGACGTATCTGGTCGCGATTTCACTCTTGACGAGCTAAGGCATATTCTAGAACGTGTTGAATCAGATCTTGCCTTTGACCAGGTCGAAGAATTCATGCATCTCTGTCTTAATTCCAAGGAAGTCCTGTTTCTGACAGACAATGCTGGCGAAATCGTGTTGGACATGATTCTTATCTCCGAGATAAGGCGTCTGGGTCCAAAGGTAATCGCTGTTGTCAAGGGCGGACCTGTCCTCAACGATGCCACTATGACAGATGCGGAGGAGGTAGGTCTCTCTCAATGCGCAGACGAGGTGATAGATACAGGTGCTGCAGCGATTGGTGTCAACCTCGAGAGAAACTCAGAGTCGTTCAAGGATGTCTTCCTATCAGCAGAACTGATTGTAGCAAAGGGCATGGGCAACTTCGAATCATTGACCGAATTCAAACCACACTGTCCCACAGTTCATATCTTCAGAACTAAGTGTATACCAGTAGCAGAACACGTTGGTTGTGAACGCAACAAGAACGTAGTGATGATTCGATACCCAGGCATTGAATAGAGAGTCAGTGTCGTTCCTTTTTGTACGAGAGCGACTTTGTGGGCGTGATGGACTCAACAAACTCCACCTTCAAGTCTGGAAACTCCAGACTGAATTGATGTCTGAGTCTTCTCATTCCTGGCTCCTCCGTCACAAAGGACCCCAGTTCAAAGATATTGACTCCCTCTTCAATAGCCAAGAGTCTGACTTCTGGAGAAAGCTCCCCAGTGACCAGAGACACTACATCGAGATTCTTGGCTTCGACAATCTCCGGGACATCAACATGGCTGCCCGGAAAGACGAGAATCTGTTTCACCTCATCATCCAAGTCACCGGAGAACGTGACTGACTCAATTCCAACTTTCTCTGTCAAGTAGTTGGCAAACCGGGAGTGATTCATAACACTCGGAGGGAGGCACAGTCTGCCCGCAGGAACTACTTCCTCTAGGTCTCCCATTACTGAGAAATCTCCAACTCTCTTCAGCTCGAGCAGCTCCACAAATGCATCTGTCAGCCCGTCTCTTGCGCACATCCAGGGACTACCAAGGGTCAAGCTTGAGATGTAGTTCTTACTAAGCAATCTTATCCTGATCAGGTCAAGGCCCGAGATTCTATCGACGGCGAATGGGAAAAGCGGTCTGTGTGTGATCAGCAGATTGGCCTTGTCTTGTGATGCCTTCGTTACAACGCGTCCGGAAGGATATGTCGCGATGACAATCCTGTTTATTGTAGTCTTTTCCTGTTCGCTCTCTGTCTGAGGGCCTACCTCCACCCGGCTCTCTAACCCCTTGAAGACTAGCCGTGGAGGTGCAATGGACTCGAGATACTTTACGATTCCGAGCAGAGTGGTCATAGGAATCACCGTGAGGATATTTCCATGAAGGAAGGGATGATCCTCATGTACTGAGCTTCTGGTCTACCCTCGCCTTATTCTTTGTTGTGGGGGGGCGCTCGATCTTACTTGTCGAGTTCTTCCTCATCAATGTCTTCGTCGTAAGTATAGAGGTCAGCGAGCTCTTCGTCTATGGCATCGTCATCCAGTTCGTCTTCAATGACCTCCAATTCCGGTTCCTTCTTCTTCTTTGGCTTCTTGGCCTTCTTCTTCTCTTCAACCGCTGGTTCATCGATTTCCTCAATGATTTCAAGCTCTGGTTCGTCTTCAATGACCTCCAGTTCCGGTTCGTCCTCGATGAACTCTAACTCTGGTTCCTTCCTCTTTATGGGCTTCTTGGCCTTCCGCTTCTTTTCTTTCTTCTCCTTCTCGACCTTCGGTCCGACAACGACCTTCCTCTTCTCCGCCCGGAGCTTGGCTCTCACCTTACGCTTCTTGCGCATTCTTCGAAAGTCCACTTGCTGTGGGTTCTGCGTCCTTCTAAGTCGGACTAGCTCTCGTTTCACAGCCTTCTCCTTGTTAACCATGGACTGTCACCGTCGCGTTCTTCAGCGTGCTCCCTGTGGAACTTGTTATAACTGTGTCGGAGTAACGGCATTCGTTCTTGAAGAGAAGGCTTTTTCTCCTTGAACTGTTCTCAGACCAAGAGATTCACAACCCAGCAGGAATCTGGTGTGAGGATGGATGACCAAGAAAGGCCCTGATCGAGTCGAGAGAATACATCTCCGGTTGGACAGAGATATTCTGAAGAGAATCGACAAGGTAGCTGGGAAAAAAGGTCGAAAGAAGTTCATTAAAGACGCAGTCCTCTGGAAACTCGACCAAGAGATTCCTCCAATAGTGCACGAGCTTGCTCAAGAGGTTGAGCAACTCAAGGCTCGAGTGGAACATCTTGAGGAAATACGGTCAACAAGTGTCTTCTATGCTGGGCTGAATGACGTAACAACTTCTCAGGTATGTCGTGACGATCTTGACAGAAACATACTGGCCTACTTGCTTCAATATCAAGGAGCCTCTACGCCTGAGCTGGCTGACAGCCTACTCAACGATCGGGAAAAACGTAAGACCATTCATGTTCGCATCGTGAAGCTGAACGAACGTGCCAAAGAGATTCTCGGTAAGCCAATACTCTCGTTCGAGAAAGGGGAAGTCAAGGGCAAAAGGGGTGCATGGTGGTTGATTGACCCTGCGACAATCACTGGCCAATCGTGGGCAAATCTTTAAAGAACTGCGAATCGTGGATGCTTGGGGCCGTAGTCTAGCATGGATAAGGCACCAGCCTCCGGAGTTGGGTATCGCCGGTTCAAATCCGGCCGGTCCCGCCATCATTCTCGATTGGTTTTCCAGATGACAAGTTCAATCTGAGTTTAAAAGACCTGTAGGAGAACTCGCTGCTGACAAGAGGTCAAACATCATGAGCATGATGAACAGGTTCTCCTCACCCACTGAACGAATCGTTAGCAGATTCACTCGCTACCTGAATGGACCCATGGGACGCACTGTAATGGATGTTCTGGATGAGGGTGAGAGTTTCATTCTCCAGACATCTTCTGTCACGCTGAGAGTCACAAAACGACAGGGTAAGGCAGTTGTCAACGCACTAGAAGTGCCACACTCTTGAAAGGTCAGCCACCTACTTCTACTGCATCTCAACGAAGAGTCTATAAGCCGACTGAGCCCCGCCTCAATGGGGCCGTAGTCTAGCATGGATAAGGCGCCAGCCTGCGGAGTTGGAAATCCCCGGTTCGAATCCGGGCGGTCCCGCCATCACTCTTTTATCTCATATCGACATTATGCTTAAATGAGTGGATAATTCGACAGGAAGCCTAGTTCCGACTCATCCGAGATGGCTTGTTTGCAGTTTACACCTCAACGCCTTGAGAGAGCTTATCGTTCCATGAAGAAGGAGGCGATTGACGCCCTCGTTCTGACCAGGAGGCCGGACGTTCAGTATTTCACCGGATATGAGAGTCCCACAAGCTCTCTGCCATTTGGTTGCGTGATAGTGGCTGGACGTCAACCACAGTTGATAATGTCAGGACTACAGCATGATGCCATTGGGAATAGCTCAATTGCGGCCATGGTTCGACGTACAGATACTGAAGCCATTGGTGAGTTGGGCTACAATCGTGACGAATCATTCTGGGACAGGGTGACAACCACTCTAGAAGAACTCGGCACTGATTCCGGCATCATTGGCTTGCAGCAAGAACGTATCTCTATCAAAGAACTGGACTACCTCAGGGGGAGATTGCCTGGAGCAGGCTTCAAGGGTGCTTCAGCCATGCTATGGAGACTCAGGCAGATCAAGGATGAAGCAGAGATAGAGGCCATTCGAAAGGCAGTGAGGATAGCTGAAATTGGAGTCAGAACCGCCTTAGAGATTGTGTATCCGGGGACTCTTGAGGCTGATGCCTCAATTGAGATCGAGTCTGCAATGAGAGCTGCAGGGGGCCAACTTAGAGGAATCCGGGCTGCAGTGCTTTCGGGCGAACGCGCCAGGTTTCCTTTTGCCCAACCAAGTGGAAACAGAATCTCCAGTGATTCCTTCGTGACAATTGACATCACAGTCAGTGAGTCAGGTTACTTCGCGGAAGCTGCAAGGACTCTACACACTGGTCAACCCAATAGGACTCAGCGGAGGGCCTTCGAAGGACTCCTTCAGGTATACAAGACTGCTGAACGAGTGATGAAGCCAGGCACAAGTCTGTCAGTTGTTCATGGAAAGATAATGAAGAAGTTGGGGAAGAAGATACCAGCTGGCAGTCTTCAAGGGCCTGTTGGAAACTCCATAGGCTTAGACCTCAGAGAGCCCCCATTGATTCACTCGGATAGCGACAGTTTACTGAGGGAAAGTATGGTCTTCTCCCTGAATCCGTCAATCTATTCGCCGAGAACTGGGCCCATGAGGATTTCGGACATCTTTGTTGTTACAGAAGATGGACTTGAGAGCCTTTCAAGTGTGGCAAGAGAAACCATATGATCTAAGGCGCTCCCTGCCATCTCTTCAATTTCTGGAACACCTGAGCTATTGCTTCCGCTCTTAGAGTCTGCTTTTCCACTTCCTCCCTAGAGAGTTCCCTTATCTGAGATGCTGGAACTCCTGAGTTGAGGCTTCTTGGAGGTATGACAATGTTCGGTGGAACTATGCTACCGGGCGCCAGCATAATACCCTCGCCAAGGGTGGCTCCATCAAAAACAACACATCCTTCTCCGATGTTTGTGGAGTCTCCGATGTAGACTCCATGAATGACAGAGGCACTGCCTACGACACTGAGATTGCCTATGATGGCGGGATTGTCGTCTGTGTGTGCGTGGACCACAACGCTATCTTGAATGCATGTATTCTCACCTATACGAACTGAGGCTTGATCGCCTCTTATCACGGCTCCTGGCCACACACTTACCCCCTGTCCAATCTCTACGTCTCCGACAATGGTTGCCTGGGGGCTTATGTAGGCCTTCGCGTCTATCTTTGGGTTCTTATCTCCGAAGGGAAGAATCGGCATTATTACTACCTCAGTATACTCTGGTCTTAGCTCGTTGTAGTGTGGAGGAATATAAAGCATCAGGTGCTCTGCTTGGAATGCCTATGTCTGTAGAAGATGGCTTATGACAGATTCGTAGTGCTCTGCAGGTCTTAACCCGATTAGACGGTCCGTCTTCTTCTCACCCATTCGACCACTAGGGTCCTCAAAGAGGGCTGGCTCGCCCTCGAAGAAAACCAGAACACAAGGAATGGCCATGATGTCGTGCTTTCTCCCGTATTCGTGATGCTCCTGGACGTCAATCTTCAAGAAAGAAACATCCGGGTTGTCAGAGTAGGACATCTCAAGGTTCTCAAGAATTGGTGCGAGATCCTTGCATGGTTTGCACCAGGGTGCCCAACAGTCAATGAGGGTTACTTTTGACTGCTTTACCTCATATTCGACTCCGTCAATGTCAACCTCTTTGACCAAGACAATCTCATCCAGAAACAATCACAGAAAGCAAACAGACTATGAATCTTGCTGGACAGAAGCTTTGAATGATGAAAAATGGGAATCCCACCATACAGATGAATCATCTGTCTGGTGGTGGTTAGGCTAGTCTAAGCCACTGCTAGAAGGTCTTCAATAATCTGCGTGTAGACTTCTGGAGGCATGACACCAATCAGTTTGTCTGACTTGCTACCACGACCATCATCGAATACTACGCGTTGTCCATCGCTGAAAACGAGAACACTTGGAACTCCAGTTATTCTGTTCTCCATGCTGAACTCCCTATTCTGGTCGACATCCAGCTTCACAACCTTGAAGCCCTTGTCACTGTACTTCTCGTCCAGTTCTTCCAGAATGGGTGATAGGGTCCTGCACGGCCCACACCAGACCGCATGGCAGTCTATGAATACAATCCTGTTCTCGCTTACTACTCTGTCTATATCACTTGAACTAATCTCTTCAACCATGTAATCGTCATCTCCCTTGCGAATGAGAGCGGCTGTGCATGCTGAATGCACAATTGTTAAAAAGATTGTGCTTGCGCACTCGAATTTGGCAAGCTTCTGCCAAACTTTGATAAGTTGGCCCAAGACAGATGGCAGGAAGTGTATCAACTGTGCCTGTCCTTCACTGTCCAAAATGTGGCTCGAAACTCTACATCAAGAAAGGGGGCCACATCTGGACGGTAATGTGCTCATCTTGTGATGCAGAGTTGCTAGTCGATGGAAGAAACAAGGACTTGTTTGATGCCTATGAGGAATTTAGCGAAGCCATCCTTAAGAATCAGGTGCCTTCGGCCTCCGGGGCAAAACGACGAAGGAGTCCCAAGTCGGAAACGCTCTCAACAAGAGAAGACTCTACTAGAATGAGGCCCTCGCGCAGGTCGAGAATCCAATCCAGCGAACAGATTTCTGAGCTGGCAATCCAAGGTGGGATGCCTCTAGAAGATCTCAGTAAACCAGTGCGAGCAATCCTTGAAGGAGGTCAGGACTATCTCGTCAGATATCGACATATGCCCTCTACAGACGCAGAGTATGGAAGAACGATTGACGAGGTGAAGATTCCCAAACGTCTGAAGGAGCTCCTCGCTGAAAAGGGAATAGTCCAACTCTACGCGTTTCAGGATGAGGCTGATGACCTGATATTTGATGGAAGTGACATAGTTATTTCCGCACCGACTGCTCAAGGAAAGACTGAGGCCTTCATACTCCCTATAATCAGGAAGCTGCTTGTCACTGTTCAGGAGGCTTTCACAGAACAAGGTGTACGGGCCCTGCTGATATATCCAACTAAGGCTCTGGCCCGCGATCAATATGACAAGATTGTCGAGATGTGCAAGGCATCCGGTCTGAACGCGGCCATATTTGACGGAGATGTTTCGCAGAGCCGAAGGGACAAGATCTACCTGAAGCCTCCAGATATCCTTGTGACCAATCCAGATGTCCTACACTACCATCTCGGTTGGTCTCAGTCTCGTCTGGTGCCCCTCCTCCGGACAGTGAAGTACGTGGTGCTTGATGAGATTCATCTCTATACGGGGTCGATGGGCTCTAATGTGTACTACATTCTGAAACGACTTGAGATGGAGTCTGGGGAGTTTCAGAAGATCGGGGCTTCAGCCACCATCTCCAACCCGAAAGAGTTTGCTGATCAGCTCTTTGACAAAGAGGTGCACCTTGTAGAGTCAAAGAGTGCGAAGAGAGGACCAATCCACTTCATGATGTTCTATCCAGGAGATCGAAGTAAGTATAGCATGATTGTTGATCTCGTGAGAAGGCTTCGAGAAGGGCGATTCAAGACGCTCGTCTTCGGGAACACTCATTCTGAGGCCGAAGTGCTCAACATGCTAATTCGGGACACCGGTGTCAAGTCAATGGTGCATCGTGCCGGGCTTTCGAAGAAGTACAGAAGTCAAGTTGAGTCCCAGTTCAAATCCGACGAGCTCCAGGTCCTCGTTTCAACTCCAACGCTTGAACTGGGCATCGATATTGGTGACTTAGACAGTGTTGTGAGCATGATAGTCTCAATCACACGCCTTACTCAACGAATTGGTCGTGCAGGAAGGCAGGGACAAGAGAGTGTTGCCATTCTCGCGCTTCGTGACAACGACCCCATATCATCATTCTATCGTCATGAGCCCGAGAAGTACTTTTCTGATATTGATGCCGCGTACATGGAGCCCGAGAACGAGGTCGTGGGCTACTATCAGCTCATTGCAGCAGCGATGAGTGGAAGGCTCAAAGTCACTACATTCCCTCGGCAACGAGGGATTCTGGACACTCTCGTTGAAGATGGGATACTCAAGATCCTGGAGAACGGTTTAGTCCGTGTTGCTGATGCTGATTTGGCACGCAAGAAATGGAGGGGCTATAGCATTCGTGGGATTGGTGATACAGTTCAGATAAGATCGGGGAATAGAACCATCGGTGAGAGGACTATGCCGATGGCAGCTCAGGAGTTACATCCAGGGGCAATATATCTCCATGGCGGACGCAACTACCTGTCGGTAGACTACCGATACAAACCGGGCTTTGGCAGAGCTACTGTGGTGCCGTTTCAGGACCGCAGCATCCATACTCGACCGCTCTACTCCACCATGCCCCATATAGTGGAGGTGACAGACACATGCAGGATACTTGGTTTGAATGCTGTCTACTGCAAACTGGAAATGACTCAGACTGTCTATGGCTTCGTGAAGAAAGAAACAAGGTCTGGTAGGGTAGTAGGGAAATCCGATCTGTCAACTCCTCTTGATTATACATATGTGACTCGAGGATTCGCGTTCACAGCTCCAGAACCTGTGAAGACTGTCAACAAGTATCTCGATGGGAAACTAAAGAGAGCAAAGGGTCTGCAGATGAGCCCAGGAGAACTCTATGGTGGAGCATTTCATGCCCTAGAACACGCTGTAATCGAATCAAGTGATATGCTGACTGGAGGGAGCACAAGAGAGATTGGCGGAGTCTCAATGGGGGACTCTGGCATTATCTTCGTGTATGATGGTAGTCCTGGCGGAAATGGAGCATCGAAACTTCTCTTCACCAAGCTTGACGAGGCCTTCAGGCGAACGGAAACGATACTTGCGAAGTGCGACTGTGATACAGTAGATGGTTGTCCTCTCTGTACTTACTCGTATCAGTGTGGAAACAATAATCGCCCACTATTCAAGTTGGGCGCCCTTGACAGCGTCAGGCAGATTCTTGGGAAGGTTGAAA
The DNA here is from genome assembly GCA_001563325.1 of Candidatus Thorarchaeota archaeon SMTZ1-83. The sequence goes on along the minus strand of LRSK01000206.1, from coordinate 106 downwards.
CGGACGTGGATACGAAAGGATACGTTGGATACGAACCGCTGGTGTAGATTAGAGGGTGACTCTGCTTGAGCGAATTGATGATTGACCGAGGTCACGATGGTCCTGC
>LRSK01000205.1 GCA_001563325.1 Candidatus Thorarchaeota archaeon SMTZ1-83 | reverse complement strand
GACATTCGATGAGTTCATTCTCGCCCAACGTGGCGTTGCGGATGACAAGAAGCAATCTAAGAGAAGCCGGGATAGGGAAGCCCGCCCCGACGAGAAAGCCTCAGATGAGGTCCCAGAAGATCAGTCAGAGGAGCCTCAGGTCGTTGAATCAACTCACGAGAATGAACCTTCCGCTGAAAAAAAGGCAGCTGAGTAGCCTGCCACAGATGAGCTAGCCATGGAAAAGTATCTTTGTGAGGAGAAGCTCCTGATTAGTCATCTCAAATGGGTAGTTGTTCAGTACTGAGTGAGGTGGGCAGATGAGTAGTGTGAGTGAGCGCCCCGTAGGGCGCCGTTCAGTCGTGACAGTCTTCTATTCCCTAGCGATTGGTTCAGGCGTGATGCGCTCAATCTCGGTCACGCTTGACGTTGCTGCTCTCAATACACTCATAGCTGATCCACTTGCTTTCGGTTTCATGTCACAATGGACAAGCCTTCTGGTAACGGTTCTGCTTGTTAGTGTTCTAAGCCTTCCTCGAAGAGCCTCGTCTGGCAGTCGAAGAACGTTTGGCTATTCCCTGGACCCCGACTTTGGAAGACTCAGAGTTCTTCCTAGACGACCCATGCTCTACCTCTTGGCATCGGGAGCATTTGCTGGACTGTCTACCTTCTTCTACTACTTCTTGGCTGGTGCGACAGACGCCTCAGTCGTACTACCCTACGGGCAACTTGTGATTGTCTACCTACTCATTGGTGACCTTCTAGCAGAAAAGGACACGCCGACTATCGTAGAGATTCAGAGCATCACCTCAGTCGTCATAGGAGTCCTGCTTATTGGCGTGACACCGGGCGGATTCGACCTGCTCACTCTTATCGTTGTAGTTGGCCCAATGAACATCTCATCTGCATTATACACATACTATCAACGGGTGACAAAACGATTCGAGATGAGTCCTGGGCTTCGAGTCGACTCTCTTAACATGCGCCTCTGGACGCTCTTGTTCTTGAACGGCTTCTTCAGCTTCATGTCCTTCTTTTTCCTAGAGGATTCTAGCTGGTTACTGATGTCTGAAACTTTCTCGTCATTACTGTGGATCATGGTGGCTTCTTCGGTCGCCACTTTCTTGAGCCTGGTCATGTACGTAAGGGCGCTGGGCAGAGGAACTATGGCGGTAGTGAACTCACTCGCCGCAGTTTCTGTCATACTTGGCATTCCAACTACGGTCATCGGGAATCTAGTAATGCCTGGAGCATTCGGTTCTGTCACTTACGATATGTTCCTGTGGATTCTCAAGATATTCGGTGTCGGTCTGATTCTGATTGGTGTCGTTGCGTTGCAGGCGGCAGACGTACGTTCGCTCGTACTCATTAAGGTCCGACCGCAGACGGGAGATATATTGCCGGAACTCTACGACATAAGAGGGGTCGAAACGGCCGCGGCTCTGGCTGGCTCGCAGGACTATCTGCTTAGCATAAAGAGTCGAAGCCTAAGCAAGACGCGAACTGGAATACTGAAGAAGGTCCAAGCAATTCCCGAGGTTGAGATGATTCAAACGTTGGTTATACTAAAGGACTACAGGTAGGTTTCCTGTGACAATGGAGGATAAAAGAATTGACTGACACAATAAGGGCATATGTCCTGATGGAGATTGAGATTGGAAACACGGACAGAGTCGTGGAGCAGCTCAAATCAATCAACGAAGCGACACGAGTTGCAGTCACAACCGGAGTCTACGACATCGTCGTGCTTCTAGAAGTTGAGAGCCTTGAAGCTCTCTATGAAATAACCGTAAACAGGATCCATAAGATTCCCGGAATCCGGGACACTTCCACTGCTGTTATCGAGAAGATGATTGGGTAGAGGAAGAAGTCAGCTTCATCCAATGACCTTAATACGCACATTGATGCCCTACTGCTCAAGCAGACAGCTCTAGCGACAGAGAGAGCTATTCTGTAAACAACCTGCTCAGGATGAGGCTGCCTTGGAGGAGAGTGTTGAAGTAAGAATACTAGGGTTAACAAAGAACTTTGATCAGATTGTTGCCGTTGACCACATGGAACTGAATGTTCCTGAAGGTTCCATCTTTGGTCTATTAGGGCCAAATGGTGCGGGTAAGAGTACAACTGTGCGGCTCCTATGCACTCTTCTCAAACCTGTGGAAGGTACGGCGGAGGTCGCGGACTTCGATATCCTGCAGGCGCCAGTGAAGGTGAGAGAGGTCACTGGTGTATTGCCGGAAGAGGCAAACCACACACTCTACCCTGCCATGAGCGCCTACGGGAATCTCGAGTACTTCGGAAGACTCTATGGAGTTTCCGAGGAGGATTTGCCTGGCCGTATTCAGGAACTGTTGGAGTTCATGGAGTTGTGGGAACGAAAAGACGACAAGGCGGGAGAGTTGAGTACTGGCAACAGACAGAGGCTTGCACTCTGTCGAGCTCTCTTGCATGGACCCAAAGTGCTCCTTCTGGATGAACCGACCGCGGCGCTGGACCCTGTGGCTGCAAAAAGAGTCAGAGAACTCATACTGAGTCTCTCGCAGAAATCCGGCCAGACTTTCTTCATCAACAGTCACAATCTAGCCGAAGTCCAGCGGATATGCGATAGGATCGCAATCATTGACGAAGGTAGGATTCTGCTCACTGGGAAGACTGCTGAGCTACGAGAGAAACTACAGGCTCAACAAGAGTATAGGATTAGAGTTGCCGGGGACCTGAGTGAGGCGGAATCAGTAGTGAAGTCAGCAGACTATGTCGAGTCAGTTCAGTCCGAAGTGGATTCACTTCTTGTGGTGATTACTGACCCCATTGAGAACAACTCGCGACTAATGCGAACTCTTCTGGATGCAGGTGTCAAAATCGTTGAGTTTGCTGAAGAAGAGGCCACTCTTGAAGACCTCTACCTTGAGGTCATCAAAGGAGGTGCCTCGTAATGGCTCGCAATAGATCCTGGGTGGTCGCCATGGCCGACTTCAAGGCTGCAATGGCTCTTCGTTTCGTGAAGTTTGGTATACTGGGTCTAGGGTCTCTCGGCCCCATTATGGTGGTTGCCACCGTTGTGAGTACAGTTCTACTGCTTCCTCCAGGACCTGATTATGATATGTTGATGCTCTTCATGGCTCCGATGGTGTCAACGATGCTTGCTCTCTTCTCCGTGATTCCAGCATCAATGATATCAGCAAATTCCTTCGTGGGTGAAAAAGAGCAAAATACCCTAGAGCCGCTTCTAGCGACCCCGTTGACGGATGGACAATTGCTCCTGGGCAAGCTACTGGCTTCCTTCATTCCGAGCGGCATCATGCTGTTTGGGGGAACCGCAGTGTCAATCGTGGCCGAAAATGTGATTCTCATGTCACTCGGTCGTCCATTCACTCTTCTGCCCGATGTTCCAGGTATAATCTTCATTTCACTAGCAGGGCCAGCGATGATTTTGGCTGTGGTATCACTCATGATTCTAATCAGTGGAAGAGTGAGCCGAGTATACGAGGCCTACCAGGTGAGCATGTTGGTGGCTCTAGTTCTCATCATTCCAATGATTGTGCCATCGTTCTTCATCGGAGCGGGACTCGATCAATCACTAGTCTGGACGACATACATGGCCACCATTCTGATGGCCATTGCTATAATGGCAGTGACCATGGTTCTTGCTGTCAAACGGTTCAACAGAGACACAATGATAAGACTGACCTAGAAGAGAAGAGGGTACGATGCATCTTCGCTTTTCTGCTAGTCACGTATCTTCTTCAATCCAGTAGGATATCTGATCGCTAAGTCTCTGTATATTCCCTTGAACCTGCTCAGTTCTTCTTTGTGATGAGCTTTCACGTCACCGATTACCTTCGCTGGGACTCCCACTGCGATCTTCTCAGCAGGAACCTCAAAATGCTGTCGCACAACAGCCCCCTCACCTATTATCGCCCACTCACCCACGACCGTGTAGTCTGATACAATAGCTCCCATTCCCACGACTGCTTCGTCCTCTATTGTGGCATTGTGCACTATGCATCCATGGCCCAGAGTCACGTTGCTGCCAATGATCGTGATCTCATCTGGTCTTGCGTGAACAATAACATTGTCTTGAACGCTGCACCCATCACCTATTCGGATCTCTCCGTAGTCTCCCTTGACGACTGCACCTGGTGCTATGTAGCACTCCTTTCCGATCGTGACCTTACCTATCACTGATGCAGAATGGCTGACGTAGGTGTTCTCCCCTATCACTGGAACTCTGTTCTCAAACTCATATACTGTCAATTTCACGACCGTGTTTGCGTGGTACACAATCCCGTTATTAGATTGAGGGTGGGTGAGCTACTGACTTCGTCCAACTATGTAGTTCTCTGAAGACTGTCCGAAACGTTAAAGGCCTACCTTTGTGAAGGGCTGTCAATAGGCTCGTAGGTAGAGTCGGAGATGTTAGAAAATGCCCACAGAGGAAACTAGCTCCAAGGAGTTTCCCCTCTTCCCAATACTTCGAGGAGAGTCCGTCGGAGAAGACGGGGACTTCTCTGGTCACGTGTTCATTCTGTGTAACCCTGAGGATTTTGACCGCGAATGGGCGTCAGATGATATAGCAGTTCTTGGCGGCGATCTGAATGAATATGTCACAGAGAACCCGGAAGTGTTGAACAGTCTCTTCAAGAGTGTTTCAGCAGTCTTATCCGAGTTTGGAGGTCCTCTGAGTCAGTTCTCCTCCGCCGCCATTGAGCAAGAATCAATCTGCGTCGTCAAGATAGCCGATGCAAGTCACGTCCTGGAGAACGATATGCATATTCGTGTCGCTGCAAAGGAGAATCAAGGAGACATCTTCTTCATAGACTGAATGGCATTCTCTCGACAAACCTTCTTGAATCACCAAGGCTTTATGGCACAGCAGGTCAATGGGCCGAGTCCATCTCTGAAACCCGTGGAGCGAGGAGCTTGAAGACACGGTACCTGTTGCTGAACTGGAAGAGGGTCAGACTGTTCCAGATGCAGGTGTTCATTGGCAGCGCAATCCTCTTCGTGTCATACGGGGCTTTCCTTGTTTCATACTGCGAGGCACTTGAGGGGTTCTCTCTGGCCCTCCTGATGCTCCCAATCCAGATTGGAGTAGGCTTGGTATCTACACGATACTATCAGAAGATTGGCATGAAGTCGAGGCGGAAACTAACATTCTTGGATCCCTTCGAGCTTGGCGGTGATTGGAACAATCTTGAAGAGGAGTCAGATGTTGACGAGATAACTAGTCTGTTTCAGAGTCTTCAACTTGAGCTGGAGGGTGTACAACAGAAGACGGATGACGTTCTCGACCTCGCTTGGTTTGTCGTAATAGTCTGGTCAGCAATCTCAACCGCGGCAGCTGTATTGATTGGCAGCATTCCCTTCCTTTGCGTGAGCCCCGTCCTCGTCTTAGCTGGTCTGTCTGCCATTTGCTACTACAATGGCTATCAGTGCGAACCCTCGGGCTCGTTCACCGAAGACCTGGATCATCTGGAGTATCTTGTATGTTCAAGATTGTCGGCTATTCAGACAGCAGCTTCAGGCTCCTTCTCCCTACCGTTCCTGAAGTGGAGGTCGAAGAACCATACTCGAGTCCTAGCGGATGTGGGAGCCTATCTACTTGGACGCTCTCTGGAAGAAGCCGACTCCATCATTGCATATTCCGTAGGATTCTCGCCGACTCAGAATGAACGCATCGAGATGCTATTCTCTGTCCGCAATGACCCTGGTACGCTTGATTCGCTGAACGGCCTCGAGCTCATGGACGACCTTGAATGGAGTATAACAAGGGAATCGGCACCTACGGGGCATAAGATCGCCCTCTTGAACACAAGAGGGAGTCCAAATATACAGGACCCGGCTACACTAGTCAAGAGTCCCTCCGAACAGGAGAAAGCGACCTTTGCCCTCGCCAAGGCAATCGAATCTATACTCGCTCTCTTGAGTTCAGACTAGCATTCACGGATTCTGATGTTAATCGGGCCTAAAACATCCCGCGATATACATAAGGGTTCCAATTCTACGGAAGGGTAGTGCATACTCTATGAAGGTCAAGCTGAAGATAGAGGAACAGTGGCTTGAGCTAGAAAGACAGAGTATGCAAAAGATGCTTGATGAGTACAAGGCCTGGGAACGGAAGACTCTGAAGAAGGCTAGAGAGGCCGAAGACTTGCGGGGGCTCAGAGATGTGTTCTATGAGCTCGGAGATAGATGGGAGTGGTCCCAAACCGCTGGGGCGTGGCTTTCGAATGGAGAACCACTAGACGCCGTAGGATTAGTAATCAGAATACCAGGGCTCGTTCCCAACAAGGAGCGTTACGTTGTCTACGCCGTAATGGCATACTCCAAGGGTTTTACTGACAAGTTCGATCATCTGGGAGACAAGGAACGAATCATCATCGAGCGTGATACGGATACTGGACAGATACTCTGCTGGTCAACAAGTGGACATGGTGCTATAGATATGTTTCCGGTTGACCTCTCCTCTCTTGAGAGTGTTGAGAAGGCACTCGATTCATGCTCTTTGGTTGCACAGCCCGGCGACCATGCCCTTCGAATCGAGACCCCGGCAGAAAGAGCCATGGTGCCATGGCTGGCACGACGCCTGTGGGGGATTGCAGGAGGGGACATGTCATTCTCTATGAAGCGAATCGATGTCCTAGATTGGAAAGACATCGAAGAGTCGCTTGACTTTCGTTTCTATAGATATGCTAATGCTGTCATTGAGCTCGAGCGTGTTTGGACCCAACTCAAGGGCGGAACTCTCAACCAGGCAAGAGAAGTCGTACTCGACCAGATTCCGGATCACATAGAAACGCGTGTCACAGTGACTCTGCGCCGAGTTGAAGGCCTTCTGTATGTCCTCTGGTTCAGACCCCCGGCGAAACAAATCAAAGTTGTCCGGGCACTATATGATGAGATACGTGCTGAGCCTACTCCTACTGAAGCTCAGCGAGAACTTCATCCATATCTGGGCGAGCTCCTCTACAGTCTGACCGATATTCTCGAGAAGGCCAAGTTCCTCAAGTGGAGAAGTGTTCTTGAGAAGAAAGAGTTCAGTGAGAGCGACGTTTTCCGCAATCTGGAGTTGTCTGCTCTAGCAAAGGAGGCCTTGGCGACAGTTCTGGAGGATATACTGAGGGACCACACTCTGTCCTACATCGGCTACCCCGAAAGGGCCACTATTCGGAACAAGATTGTTCGAGTCTTCTTTGGATTGGCCGTTCTCCCAATTCGACTTCTGTTCTCTTTCAAACGGTGGATCTCGAAAGTCCTTGTCAAGAGAATCCCGTTATTGAATACGAAGGTGAGGGTTCCTGAGAGAACGCAAACGCAAGACTAGGATGGCATTTTGACAGTCTTCTCTGGTCCTTCAAAGACACTCAAGAGATCAAGTGGCGACTCCAGCACAATCACTCCGTCTGGAGCCTTCTTACCTTCCCAAGGAGTGACCCAAGTCAATAAGACAGGCAACATCTCTGCTCTCAGCGCGGCCTTCATGTCCGCCTCTACATAGTTGCCAACGAAGGCACAGTGCCTCGGATTCACTCCCAAGCTTTGAGAGGCTCTCAGAAGTGTGTAGGCACTGGGCTTTGCATATCCTGGGACCCCAGACCATTCAACCACTCTGAAGATGTCCTGGAGGCCGTTCCTTGAAATGAGCCCTTTGGGGTCGTCGTGCCGCCGTGTACAGACACCCAGTTTGTAGCCCCTCTGATGAAGCTCATGCAAGGCCTTGATCGAGTCATCAGGAAAGAACTCGTATTCAGTGTCCCTCGTAGAATACTTCCATCTCTCCTCTATGCTGACTAGTAGGCTATCTGACAAGTTTCGAAATCCAAGGGTTTCAAAAACAAGCCTATCTGCTTGTACCCAATCCTCTGAACGCTGGCCCCATGAAGGCGGAACATTCTCACCTACCTGATATTCTTCAAACCATGGAATTGCTTTCTGGAAGGCTTCATTGATTTCGTTGTCACTGAAACTCGATAGATCTACTCCATGTTCTTCTGAAACCTTTCTGAAGAGCGAGGGGAGACTCTCCTTGAGATCGGTCAGCGTATGGTGAAGGTCAAAGAGGAGTACTTGGATGTACATGTTCGGGATGGACTAGAGCATCTCTTAGATAAGTTGCGGTCAAGATGAAGAAACTTAGCCACTCGATATATGCGAGAATATCAATTCATGGTCAGATTCATATAGCCCTCATCAGAACGCCTTCAGAGCGATTACGATGGCCAAGATTGCGATTATCGGAAACGGCGTGGCAGGTACCGCGGCGATTCGCGAGATTAGGAGCTTAGATTCGGACATTGAAATTGACGTCTTCTCGGATGAACGACATTCCTACTATCCCAAGCCAAATCTAATGGACTACGTTGGCGGTTCCCGTGGTCTCCAAGAAGTCATTCGATACGGCCCAGACTGGTATGAGAAACTCAACGCGAATCTTCATCTGTCAACTCCCGTCACTCACATAGATGCAGGCATCAAGGCCCTGTCAACACCCTCTGGCGCATTCTCCGGCTACGACTCTCTCCTCATCGCAGTGGGTTCCTATCCATTTGTCCCGCCCTTCGAAGGAATGGACAAGAGGAACGTGCACGTGCTTAGAACCCTCGATGATGCCGTCGACATTCGCAAAGCGGTCAAGGGGGCAAGAAGAGAAATCATAGTTGGAGGAGGAATTCTCGGCATCGAGCTCGCTGTCGCTATCAAGCAGATTGGTGGGGAGCCAATCGTCGTGACCAACATCGACAGACTCCTTCCCATCCAACTGGATGGAGGTGCCAGTGAGATTCTCATCCGACATCTCAATAGGATGAAAGTCGAGACTCTTCTGGGGTTCACATGTACTGGGATGACAGGAGAGGAACTTGCTACTGGGGTGAAGTCTACAGCGGGTGACGTTGTTGAAGGAGACCTAATCGTCGTAGCTACTGGTGTGCGTTCTAACGTGGAACTTGCTAGAAGGTCTAACTTGTCTGTTGACCGTGGCATCGTCGTCGATGACTTCATGCAGACTTCAGCAAAAGGCATATTTGCAGCCGGAGACTGTGCGGAATGGAATCGCACTTGGTTCGGTATAATTCCTTGGGCTCTTTCTACCGCCAAGACAGCCGCTCAGAACATGGTTGAATTCGGGAGTTCCAGATTCGGGAGTATCGTTGCGTCCAACACCCTTCAAGTTGCTGGCATAGACCTCACATCGATTGGTATGGTGCACGTTGAGTCGCCAGAATTCGACCAGATAGTTTCAGTGAATCGCGAAGAGGGCACCTACTATAAGGCTGTGATCAAGGACAATGTTGTGGTCGGGGGGATTGCCCTAGGCAACAGGAAGGTCGCACTGAAACTCCGCACACTACTCTCTCAAAAGATTGACGTGTCTGAAATGAGGTCCACCATCTTCGAGATTGACTAGTCACGAATCATTAGTTCTAGGGCCTTAAATTGCTACTAAGTGGATGGCAGAGTGGTACAACAGATGAGGTCTCTATCTTGACGATTGCTGCAACCCAAGGCAAAGCCATAGATTCATCGAAAAACAAGACTGCCGCGCCGCGCCCTAGCCTACTTCAAGTAGCCGCACTCATGCTCTTCGTCGGAGTTGTGTGGAGGATTGTAGACATCTTCCTTCTAGGTCTTGGCGACACTTGGCTTAACGTGATGCCTTCCAAGCTCTTCCCTCTTCTCATAACATTGGCATACTTCTGGAGGTCCAGGAGAGCTGAGATTGGCTCAATACTCGGCCTTAGCCAAGGCCAACTCAAGAGCCAGATCGTTCTAGGAATAATAGTAGGCTTTGGTTTCTACTTCTTCGCAGATGCTGGGGGTGTAATCCTATACTCTGTTCTCTTTGACCCCTCATTCACTATTGAAGTCCATATGGTCTACGGGGAACTAGTCACATACATGCTGTTATTCTTCTTCGTGAATGCCGTCTTTGAGGAAACTCTCTTCCGAGGTCTATTACAGAATGGCCTAAAGACCAAGTTCTCAACAAACCACGCCATTCTGATTTCTGCGACGGTCTTCGGAGTATGGCATGTCTTCTGGCCGATAGTCAACGGTTTCGAGGAACAGGTCTTGGTAGGCCAACTCATTGGAATGATGTTCTTCACCGCCCTGCTAGGAGTGCTATTTGGACTCTACTACGAGAGATTCAGCTCTGGCATTACGCTCGTCGGCCCCATCACGATTCACACGATTATCAACTTCATGAGCGAAGGCTTCAAGATCGGACCTGAGCCCCTGATGCAAGGGCCAGATCTTGCTTTCGCAAATCCGACGATTATGGCTCTCTCGTTGACTCTCGCGATGTTCCTTCTATGTATCCTGTTACTCTTTGTAATCCGATACAGAATGTATCAACTGGAGTCCAAATGGTCCTCCTTGTTGAGCAGACTCTCATTCCTGACAAACATTGGTGGTGAATAGACAATGCAGTTCCAAATCGATATGGTCCTATTATCTGTGCTCGTCACAGTAATCTTATCGTCCATTCTGTCCGCATACTTGTTTAGAGTCTGGTATCGACAGAGCGCACGTCTCTATACTGACCTCCCCTTAGTATTCGGAATCTCCTTTTTGGCCCAGTCAATCAACATGTTCATACTTACGCTGGTTAACTTAGGCTTCGCCGAGATGACACTGACGCTCTTCAGGATAAGAGCCATTGTGATATCCGGCGCGTGTATTCCGGTCCTCGGAGCGCTTCTCCAAATATGGGCCCCTCGGATTCAGAAACATCATTTGAGGATTGAGTTTCTGTTCGCTGCATCGTGGTTCGCGATTACCTTCTTATCACCTAATGAGGTAATGGCGATGAGTGTACTAATCCCAATGCTCTTGGCTGTGGGAGTAGGCATGCTTGTCACCTTCACTGTAACTTGGAAGACCGGTAGACTAAAGGAAGTCAGAAGTGATTTGATGGTTATCGCCGGTCTTTTCGGACTTGTCAGCCAAGTGCTACGTGTGCCATTGATGGCGACACAGTACTTCTTTATTCCCGACGTCTTCCTTGCAGTTTCGTCGATTGGCACTGTGCTCGCGCTTACGAATCCTTGGTACAGACCTGATGACTTTGCGAGGGTTTCACCAATAGAGGTTGAGCCGAGAATAGGAACATACTAGTGTTTCACATGCCAAGGGATGTTCAACCATGGCTTTGGTCCGAGAGCCTTTCCCAAGGAGGCACCCTGACCCGATCTCAGAGAGGAATGTTGTTGGGCACTCTCACAGCCGGTGAAGAAAGAATCGTCTGATGTCAGGGGTAGCGACTTCGCCTGAATGTGATATTTCGCGATGATTCCTTCAGAATACGGCCGAGTCATTTTGACCAAAGCGGTGGCTCCCAACGCCCCCATTTCCCGGACAATTCTAGACTCCTCATTGGACGACTTGACTGCCTTTTCAGATGAGTTGATGAATTCGCGTGCGTTGGAGTGGGCGAGTATTGTGTCATATGTGAGTAGGAAACAAGAGTCATGGACGTCGTAATGACAGAAAAGACGTTTATGCTGTCATGCGTGACGATTTTGGGCTTTATAACCCGCATAATACTTCATAAAGCTTAGGAGTAGGCTCTTTCTAGGCGTCGAGCGCGTGAAACCTATACAACTGTAGAATGGCTACAGTAGGTTCCATCGGGCCGTTGACGACGTCCGCACTCTTCATGGGGCAAGATCTGTTAGAGCCCAGTCTATGAAGTACACGGATTTCATGTCAGCCCCGGAGATGATGTTGTCCGGTAGATACACCGTGAAAAGAACCTCCCAGCCTTGATGAAGCTCGTTTGACCAGGGCCAGAACCAAGCATTGAAAGTCACAATGTAGCTGCAATTTCGGTCTCGAATGTAGATGAGCTTCTCTCGTGGTGTCATGTTCAAATGGACCATGTCGGGTGTGGTCAGTCCTACGAGGTCGATCGTCGTTCTGTTGCTGAAGAACGCTATTCCCCCGGCATCTATCATAGCTAATGTGGCATTCTCTGGTGTGTTCTCCGCCAGCCACCTTCCGATGACCACTTGCTGTTCATTGATGTTTTTGACCGAGTTGCCGTAAATGTCGGCCTGTTCGACATATCCCACTGTTGAGGGAATAACGAGAACCAACACCAGAAGTACGCCTAGCACTCTTATCTCACGTTTATGCTCGGGTCGCTCTATCGTTGCTGCGAGCCCTTCGGCCATGACCCCTATCGCTGCAGTAGTTAGTATCTGGAGTATGTTGAAGACTGGAACTAGATATCTAGCATTGTTTATGAGGGCCTGCATTGGCATGTTGAGTCTGTAGAGTGTAATCAGTCCAACTGCGAAAGCCCACAGTACGCTGCTACCTGTTCTCCCCTTTGCCAACAGATACGCTCCACCAGCAATCCCCGCGATGATGAAGGGTAGATCTATCAACCACACGTTCCACCAGAAGTTCCAGACGTCAATATCCCATTGGGTCGGCCCATGCACCTTCGCAAAGAAAGTGTCAGGCAATGGTGTTCCGTTGATTGACAAGCAATGCAGGACCCAGGGCAAGACCACAAGCACCGAAGCCATCAACATGACCATGATATGTGGGGCTCTCTCTCTATCGAGCGCTCCGGACTCCCATATCCTGGTGATACGAAGTACGTAGCAGAATGCAACAACAAGAAGCCCCTCAGGTCTAGAGAGATAGACCAGTCCGCAAGCAATACCCATCAGAATGTCATTCTTCGATCCATCTCTCTCAAGAAATGTCACGGCGAGTAGGATCGTGAACATGAAGATTGGGAGCTCCATACCCGAGAGCATGAGCCAGGTATTCCTAGGCACAAGTAAGAAACCAACAATCGCGGGATAGCCCCAGATTCCATGGCCCGTATAGCTGTTGGTCAGGTGTCCTACAAGAAATGAGCTCCCAACGTAGAAGAGGATGGCTATTACGTAGGTGCCGATGACCACCCCAGTCCCATCTTGGGTGAAGAGGAATACCGATGATAGAGTGATTGCCCACAAGGGACTGGTTGCACCAGCGCTTGGGACTCCCGCGGAATACTCCCACGGACGACCCTCAAAGATTGTTCTTGCAAACTGCAGATGGATCCACGAATCGTCCAGAGTAAAACCAACGTCTGTCCAGGTAAGCAGAATGCCAATATAGTGAGCGCATGATAACAGGGTAGCGACAGCTGCAAAGACGAACAAGAGGATGTCTGCTCTTGAAACTCTGATCCAGCCTATAAGACTAGAGAGTCTGATTAAGGGAATCTTTCGCTCTCTTCCTTCATCTTCGCTCAGTGTTCTCCCTCGCATGCTCCGCAGACGCCGCATAAGATATGGCTTCTCGTGTCGGCGTTCCTATGGGTTCGGGAGGACTTGAGTTCTCCGCCCCCACGGCTGTGTACGCTTTGCATAACCGTCGCGGTGGGTCTAGCCCTGGAAGGTCGCAGAGTCTGGAATTGACTCACCTGTCCGCTCGGCACCAAAAAAAAGGTGGGCCTTGAGTGACTATATAAGCCACTCAAGAGCGCTTATCTCACCAAGGGCCACTTGGGAGAAATCCGGGACCGATACTCCACGGGCCGGAAGGGAGAAAACCGGGGCCGATTTCAGTGTTCCAAGGTCCCGAAGGGAGAAAACCAGGGCCGTATTCGTAGACTGTTTGGGGTTGGAGAACGTCAGGGGAGCCCTGCGCACTTAGGATAGTCCGAGATGCCATCAAACCACTTTCTGTTGTGGTCCCAGGGTGTGTCTTCTGTGGGAGTGTAAATAGCCAAGATGAACAGGATTTAGGGTTGCGCGCCCAAGACCGTGTGTTACTCACTTACTTTAATCATAGCTACCGATGACTTACCAGCGGGGCCAGCAGGGATTTGTTCTAAACAAACTCTCTATCCTCCCCCCAACACTTAGAAAACACACCCTTACCCCCAACGACAGCACTGCCGGCTCCGCTCTCTCACATCTTCTTCCGACTACGTGCTATGAATTGGTACTCAAAAAAGAGAGAGGCCTCGACCTCCATGAGGGCCAAGGCGACTTGATCAATACTCGCGGAAATGCAACATGAAGTAGCCCTTCTCGTGCTGGCAGGCTGGACACTTCTCAGGCGGACTTGTTCCTTCGTGGATATACCCACAGTTGTCGCAGCGCCACTCGACCTTCTCACTCTTCTTGAATATCGAACCGTCTGCTATCTGCTCAGCCAGGGCGATGTACCGCCTGTGATGCCAGGACTCGGCATGGGCAATCATCATCCAGGCATGGGCAATGTCCTTGAAGCCCTCTTCCTCGGCAATCTTGGCGAATCCAGGATACATCTCGGTGTATTCGTACTTCTCACCAGCCGCAGCATGCCTAAGATTCTCCTCAGTGCTTTCGTACGAGCCGCTGGTGGGGAATTCCCACTCGACCTTGATTGCCTCTGTCGCTCCGCCTTGTTTCAGAAACTTGAAGAACCTCTCAGCATGCTCCTTCTCGTGTCCTGCAGTCTCTAGGAAGACTGCAGCGATGTGAGCATAGCCCTCGTTCTTGGCTGTCTTGGCTGCCAACGTATACCTGTTGCGAGCCTGACTCTCGCCTGCGAAAGAAGTCAACAGATTCTTCTCAGTCTTGGTTCCCTTGAGATTCATTCGTTTCTCCTCCGTCGTTCTCTCCTGATGACTATTAGTCACTGAGCGTTGATTGAACAACTGTCAGTGGGTTATTCTTGTTGCTTTTTAAGGATGCTATAGCCACAGGTTCAACAGTGACCGGGTCGCCGGTCATCATCCTACTTGAGAATTCCCGCAATCTTAGCAGCCAGTTCCTTGATGGCCTGCTCTTCCTCTTCTGTGGGTCGGGCTCGGCATCTTACTACAGGGTCGAGTACTTCAAACTTCGAGTCCTCAAGCTGGGCTCGAAGCTTCTTTACTCCTCCACCTCCCCAGCCATATGTTCCAAAGAGACCTATCGGCCTGTTCGGGAATCGTTTGCCAATCATCTCGTTCACAAACGCCCAGATCTTTGGGAATGGATATGCATCGTAGGTTGGAGTCCCGATAATCAACACTCCTGCGCGGACCGAGTCTGTGATTACTTGGCTCATGTCGCTGTAGGATATGTTGTGTATTTTCACCTCAACTCCCAGTTCCTGGAGTTCTTTCTTCAGAGTGTGTGCGAGCCTCAAATTGTATCCGTACATAGATCCAAACACTATTGTCACATACTTCTCCAGCTCAGGACTGCTGAACGTGTCGTAGTGATCTATGATCCACATCGGGTCCTTTCTGTAGATGGGGCCATGGCTTGGTGCAATCATCTTCAATCTTAGGCCCGAATCCCTAACCTTCTGGATGGCTCGCTGGACGAATCTGAAGTATGAAGTTATGATGGTAGAGAGGTAGCGTTTGCTCTCCTTCTCAAAGAGCCTCATGTCCACTTCATCATCGAAATGCTTGCCGTTCAATGCTCCATAGGAACCAAACGCATCACATGAGAAGAGAACTTCATCCTCAACCAGGTACGTCATCATGGTTTCGGGCCAGTGAAGAAACTGCGCATGCACAAACTTCAGTGCCTTCTTGCCCAGAGAGATTTCTTCAAGGTCCTCTACCGTCTGTTTCTTCAGTTTCACGTCGAAGAAGGAGTCACACATCGGTTCAGCCCTGGGAGTAAGAAGGATTGTAGCGTTCTTGGCAATCTTGGCTATCTCCGGCAATGAACCAGTATGGTCTGGTTCCATATGGTTGAGGATTATGTAGTCAATCTTCGAGGGGTCAATGACTTCTCTGATGTTATCAATCCATTCACGAGTGAAGAGATTCTTCACTGTTTCAATCAGAGCAACCTTCTCATCAACTATGAGATAGCTGTTGTAGGAGACTCCGAAGGGAATGGGCCAGAGATTCTCAAACAACGATGTATGATGGTCATCGACGCCGACGTAATAGACTCCCTTTGTCAATTCTCTGTGCATGCTGAAGACCTCTCTTGTTCATGCTCTGGCAGGGCACACCTACGATACAATATAAGACCTATCATGTATGACGATGGTCGGCAACGTCAGCTGCAGTCTCGGTTGGTTTCTTCTTCGACGTAAACTCCTCTGCGAGCTCCACCATCGCCCGTCCGACTAGTCCTCCTGATCCGCCTAAGAAACCACCAAGGAGTATAGAGAGCGACACAATCCATCGTCCCGCTTCTGGCATTCCGATTAGTGTCGCAAAGAACTCTGCAACTACATATGCCTGAGCGAAGGTGTTCTGGATAAGGAAGAGGATTGACCACGCAACGGCGACACCGAGGAATCCCGCGATGAAAGCATGTGGTAAGCGTTTTGTGAAGAGTCCTCCCACAGTGCCCGCAAGAATCATCAGGATCCAGAAGCCAGTGATTTGAAGGACAAGCGCCAGGAGCATACAGAACAAGTACGCATGAACGATTCCACTCTTGACAAACACGTTCTCATATTGTGCACGAAACATCATGAGGCCCTTTTCACACAGGGAATCTTTGGGAGATAAGTCTAGACTATGAACCAAGGACATCAGTTCAATATACCTACGATTCTTAAGTCGTAACACACCAAGTATGCAGACGACGTTGAGGTTTCAAGGAGTACGGATAAGAATAGCTCGGTGTTATGATTGCAGTCCCAGTGCTTTTTCCACTAGCAACTCCATCAAATACACTGGCACAAAAGGAGATTGAGTATTGAATAAGAGAGTGGTCATTGTCAGTTTGCTCCTATTGCTTTGTCTTGGTACGTGTGTAAGAGCCGAGGAACATGATGAAGCTTCTAGTAGTACTCCGCTGGCAACACATGACATTGTCATATATGCTCATTCTTGGACATCATTCTCTATAGTCTGCGCAGCGGGAGATATCCTATCAGGGGAATTCAAGCTGCTAAATGAAGGTGAACTCTTTCCTGGTGACCAGACTGAATATGACAATTGGTTGCTAGGTGGAATTGACTTCTTACTTATGGATGAGGCAAACTTCAGCCTATGGAAGGACAAATCAACCGCAACTCCAATTCTGGAAAGACATACTCTAGTAGAGCTAAGTTGGAGTATAGAGATACCATACTCAGGAGAGTGGCATATCATATACCTCAACGACTCGATCTTCATGAAGGAACTCAAAGGAAGTATTATTCATATCTCACAATCAGGGTTCATCTTGGTCATTGGACTCATTGCTCTTCCGAGCTGTGTTTTGCTTCTGTCATTTGCAGTCATATATCGGATAAAGAAAGGGGAGCGCCGTGGCAACTGGTGCCACAGCACAGTTATGTTCACTCTTCCGTGACTTCTTCTTCGTCATCACGAGCTTCTGGTTCTGGCGGAGGAGATTCCACTCCTTCAGGTGGAAGGAACTCGTCTATCAATTCATAGAGAGCTCTACCCAGCATGCCGCCGAAGCCGCCAAGCATCGCACCAATTAGAACGCTAATCACCATTACAAGAATACCAAGTCCCTCGAGACCTAGAAGCCCAATGAAGACATTCGCTA
>LRSK01000204.1 GCA_001563325.1 Candidatus Thorarchaeota archaeon SMTZ1-83 | reverse complement strand
AGAAGGACCAGATGAACGAGAAAGTCTCATGACCTGACAACACTCCTCAAGTCGCTCTACGCCTGGTAGACTTCAGACCCTTGGATAGTCCCGTTCTAGATTCTCCCATTGCTTCCAAAAATCCGCGACAAGTTTCTGTATAGAATCAGCATCAACAGAATTATCGGACGCCTTCTTGGAGGCTAGCACTTCTCTCTTCCCAGGGGATCCAGACATCTTACACAACGCTCAGGCCATTAATTTTCTCATTCGTTGAGAATATAGTCGCGTCAATTGATATAAGCGTTTTGTGCTGTGGCACCCCCAATTATCTTCCACTTGCAAGAAGTAGGAAGTAATTCCCTTGGAAAGAGGAGCGAGCAAAAGAGTGTAGCCTATTATGTGAATATCACCATTGACTATCACGGTTCTCGAGGATAGAGATAGAATAGCAATCCAAGTGTCAAACTGGTTCTTACTAGGCGCACTTCGGTGTTGCCGAGGCAAGAAGACATCCTATTTCTTCTTGCACCAAGGAGTCAATAAACAATGGAAAGAAACCAGATGTATGCCATCATAGTCATCGTGATTGTGGTTGCGGGCGCTGGTGTTGCCTTTGTCTTCATGTCACAACCTAGAGTTGTCCCTGAGGACCAGTTCATATCAGAAACCATAGGCAATCCGTACAGCATGGATCCGCACATCAATTACGAGAACTTTGGCGGCAATATGCAATTCAATATCTATGAAACACTGTATACCTACGCTTGGGGATCAGCTGATACTGAACCCTCAGTTCCGTTATTGGCGGCGGCTGCTCCAACGATATCCGCAGACGGTACACAATACAACATATCACTCCGCCAGAATGTCATATTTCACGATGGTACACCCTTCAATGCTAGCTGCGTCAAGTGGAATGTTGAGCGTGCTGTCAAAGCATTTCGTACGGCTGGCCCAGTGTGGATGATTATCGAACCTCTCAAGGGCGGCGTAGTGGTGGAAACCGCAGCCTACGACAACGGTACGTCTTCACAGGAGTTCAAGGACGCTTTTGATGACTGGGTGGCGAACTCCGGAGCCATAGTTGTTCTAGACACTTATGCGGTACAGTTCAATCTGGAACTCCCATTTGCCCCATTCATTCCAGCCATGACATATCAGGTGGCCTCTATGATGAGTCCCAGCTACGTGCTTTCCAGCCCTAGCAACGACTCTCTTCCCGAGGGCGGTGATTGGATGGAGCATTATGGATGTGACTATGGCGAGTTTCGCACGTGGATGGAAACTCACACCTGTGGCACCGGTCCGTACATGTTGGAGGAATGGAGGCCCAACGAGTACATCAAGATGGTGCTCTTTGAGGACTATTGGAGAGCTGATGCGACGGAGGCTGCAATAAAGCCACCAGACTATGCAGGTCAACTCAAAGAAGTCTGGTACAAGACCAACGAGGACACAACTGGCAGACTCTTGAACCTAAAGACAGGCCTTGCTGACTCTGTCTATTGGCCGACAACCAACGCTGACGAGATTTGGGATAACGTCACACTCGGATCCAAAGATCCCAACATTGATGTAATCACCGGTGGTTTCAGCTACACATTGATGGCCTTCACCTTCAAATTCACTCCGCTTAACATCACTCGTGGGGGAGTGACATCTGAAGTTGAAAGTCCGTTCCGCCACAGAGAGCTTAGGAAATGCTTTGCCTATGCTTTTGACTACGATGCGGCAATCGACGCGATTGTGAGAGGCTGGGGCTTTCAAGCCAAGGGCTTCATACCACAAGGCATGAAGTTTCAGAATTCATCACATTGGTTGGAACACTTCGACTTAGATGAGGCTGTCGCCTGGTGGAACCTTGGCATGCAGAACCCGGATTTCGTTACTGATATCAACGCTTTGGAGGGCTATATCGACCTCTACTACAACTCAGGCAACGTCATCCGGCAGCAAGGATCGCTGTTGCTAAAAGATGGGTTCACTGCCGTCATGGCACATCAGGACACAAACCTGACCGGCATCACGGCGGTTCCAGAGGTCAGGGTCAATGCGCTAGAATGGGCCAACATGATACAGAAACTCGCCAATGCCGAGCTACCACTATGGCTTATCGGATGGGCACCTGACTATGCTGATGCAGACAACTATGCTTGGCCGTTTGTGCATTCGCAAGGGACATACATGTCTTCTAGCGGCTATTCCAATGACACAGTTGACGACTGGATTACTCAGGCAAAGCAAGCGACCGATGACAGTGTTAGACAGGAGCTTTACAACAAGATTCAGGCTCAGGTCGCCTATGACCAGCCAAGTATCTACATGTACCAGCCTAAGCAATTCACAGTTCGTCGAGCTTGGTTGCACGGTAGCGGTCTGGAATTTAGTCCAATGCACTCCTACTATTGGTATCACATCTACAAAGACTATGGAACTTGATCTCTAGGTCGAGCGCATCATTGCAGAGGGGAGTAACCCTCTGCACTCCTCTTTTTTTCTTGGATTCGGATACTCAGCAAAAAGCGCACATTTCCTCCCAATCATAAAGGGGTGAAAATGGGCGTACGTTCCATCTCGTAAATTCGTAGGCTTCATCAGTTGCGAAATATCCATTCTATCTCACACTGGAACTCTAATCTGATAACGAAACTTTATGTTGAAGGTGCGTGTTAGTTGTAGAACGTAATCTTCGCGAGGTTGCAGGAAGAAGATGGTCGAATTGCACATTCTAGTAGACACCGGCCCGGGTGAGATGTGGGAGGCAATCAAGCAGATACAGAATTTCAAAGAGATTACCAAGGCACAATTGGTGATGGGACCTTACGATATTATCGCCCTGGCCCGACTAAAGTCTATAAACGGCGTAAAGCGGTTGCTTGACGAAATCCACGCGGTTCGCGGAGTCACTCACACTGAAACATGCATGGTCATGTGATCGATGTGACAGAAGAACCAAGTATGCTTTCTATGCTCAGGTCCGATGAGAATCCTTAAAGGGGGTTAAAGAGAGGCGCGCCTGCGGGACAAGTATGGCCAGTACAGGCGTGCGCAGAGAAGAGGTGAACAGAGTAGCACTTGTTTCTCTAGTTGTCGCAGCTGCATTGACCGTATTGAAGATATTTGTGGGCATCACGAGTGGTTCGCTTGGCGTGATATCAGAAGCCCTTCACAGCGCTCTAGACTTCTTGGCAGCCGGCATTACGTTTGTTGCTGTTCGTCAGGCCTCCGTGGAACCTGACAAGGAGCATCACTATGGGCATG
The DNA here is from genome assembly GCA_001563325.1 of Candidatus Thorarchaeota archaeon SMTZ1-83. The sequence continues at coordinate 34,766 of LRSK01000204.1, read as the reverse complement.
GAAAGATAGAGAATTTCTCAGCCCTTGTAGAAACCATTCTTCTGTGGATTACGGCCGCGTGGATTATCTGGGAAGCCGTAAGAGTGATACAGCTTGAAGAATGGCCCGAACCGACACTTGCCGGGATTGCGGTAATGGTGATAAGCATCGTAGTGAACTACGAAAGGAGTCGCGTCCTGTTCTCCACTGCTGAGAAACATGGAAGTCAAGCGCTAGAGGCGGATGGCCTGCACTTCATCACCGATGCCCTCAGCTCCATTGTGGTATTGGTTGGTCTTGCGTTCGTATTCTTTGAATTCCCAATTGCCGATCCTCTCTCCGCGATAGGTGTTGCAGTCGTGATCCTTTTTGTTTCATACAAGTTGGCAAGAAGAGCTTTTGATGCACTATTGGACACGGCCCCGGAGGGGATATATGATGAAATCGAGAAGCTCTGTACTAGCGTCCATGGAGTAGTCGCCTGTAGGAAGATAAGAGCCAGACAGGTAGGACACGAGTTGTTCATTGATGTAGTGATTTCCGTGAAGGAACGCACCTCGGTTGATGAAGCTCACCACATAGCAGATCGCGTGGAGAGAGTTCTTTCGAATCTTGGAAAACGAGTTGACTGCATGGTGCATGTAGAGCCAGTGTCTCGCGCAGATGAGGATGAAGTCACTCAGGATGTCTACGGGCTTCTTCAGGAGCTCGTTCGAGGTGAGCCGATGGTATTGGGGGCACATAAGGTGCGGATACAAGTCATGGAGGGGGACACATACATCGCAGCAGATCTTGAGATGCAACCAAACATGACGACTGGAGCGGCACATGCCGTATCTGAAAGGCTTGAGCGAATTCTTCGGGAAAAAGTCTCAAACCTCAAGAGAGTAACGTTGCATATGGATGTCGAAAGAGACGCCTCGCCAGCCCAAGATATCACCAGCGAAAGTGGACATATTGTCGAGGAGATCAAGACTCTCGTGGATGAAAAGACCCCGGCAAGTGATTGCCACAACGTGAACATTACTAGAGATGGCTCTGGTATGACTATCTCTTTGGATTGTCGTGTGGACGCTGACTTGCCTCTTGCGGACAGTCACGATATCGCTGAAAGAGTTGAAGAAATCATCAAGAAAGCAATCCCCGAAGTGAGCGTTGTATTTGTTCATATTGAGCCAAGCTGACCTGGTATCCATCAGCGGCATCCTTAATTGCGCCTGTACTGACTGTTCATTGAAGTGGGTGTACCGCTCAGAATGGATGGGATGTTGTTGAACGTCTGTGCAGAATGCGAGAGCTTGGGAGTGGCCAAAGCAACTCAGACTACATACCCATGTGCACTCTGTGGGCAACATCGATGTGAAACACATTCAGCTTGGGTGCCTGCACATGTTCTTGAGAGACCTCAAGACAACACAGAACGCGTATTAAAGCTCTTGGCAGGGAAACCAGAGAAGGCGTGGTATACTTTCTGCGGCCGTTTGTCTCACGTTCCCAGAGGCGTGCCCATATGGTATGGCAAGGAACGAGAAGGAGGGAAGCTCGTTGAAGAGATCCTGGATCACGAAAAGCCGGAGGGTCTTGAGGCGTTCCCCATGTGGGAGGTTGGAATTGTGGAGGATGGCTATGAGAAGAGATGGAAGCCACAGCACTACGAATTGTCGTGCGACCTGGCAGCCACAATGACTCTGATTCTAAAGCTCTGGAAGAAGAACGAGGACCCCAGGGCATTTCTGACGACATTGAACACACTAGTTTTCGAATCAGTGGCCAGTAAGAAGACCGTATTCTTCGGCGCAAAACCGAAGGAGTTGAAACAGAAGCTAGGTGAAACACCTTCACTCAAGCAAGTCATCAACTTCGTATGTTCTAGGTGCGTTGTTGTTGCCTGTCTCAACAGGCAGGCTGAGTTCTACGACAGGAAGACTTTCAATAGAGTGGTCAAGAAGCCTGAATCCTTGGTCGTTGAGTGAGAGGTTCAAACAAAGAACATCAAAAAGCATTGTATCGCCCTTCGTTTCTACTGGGACCGTAGATGAGCGATGAGAAGGTCATCGCGATTCAAGTTCTATGTCAAGAATCACCGAAGATGTACTGTTCGACATGACTTCGAGTTGGGGTGTGCACAATGCAGAGTGAACCTTGGACGGAAACAATCTCTAGTGGGGTCCTTTGTGATCTCATGAGTGAAGGATTCCTAGTGGTGGATGAGAGTTTCACAGTCAGGTATGTAAATGAGCCGTTTGCGGCGATGATTGGGTTCTCAAAGGAAGAAATCAAGGGTCGATCAGTTCCTGAACTTGTTCACGCAGCTTCTAGAAGGCAAATCGAAGATTCATTGACGGAGTCAAGTAACAAAACGCTATCGGGATTGGTGATTGACTGGGCAACTCGAAGTGGAAACCAGGTAACGACAAGTGTACGTCTAGGTTCCTTTGCAGACTCAGAACGCAATACGCGATGGGGATTCGTCTTGACCAGTGAACAGACCCAGCAGACATTGTCAGAGGACGAGGCCCGATATAGACTTGTGTACGAGAACCTCGCGGATGGAGTATTCCGAACGGACCAAGACGGTACAATCCTGATGTCTACGGCAAAAGGTGCCGAGATTTTCGGCTACACGGTTGAAGAGCTGGAGGGTAAGAGTTTCACCATGCTGCTACATCCTGATGATATGCCTGCAATCCTACATGCCTTCGCTGAGAGTCGTGACCGTATGGAAACCGTTCCAGGAGGAATTGAGGCCAGGGGGGTTCGCAAAGACGGTTCGACGATTCACTTCCACACGACTAATTCGGTCCTAATCAAGGGAGGCGAATTCCAGGGCTACCAATCGCTCATTCGAGACGTCACGATTCGCAAAGAAGCTGAAGAAGCCCTCAGGGAGAGTGAAGAGCTCTATCGTGGTCTTATTGACACATCACCAGACGCCATCACTTTGACTGACCTAGAAGGAAACCTGGTTTTCGTGAATGACCAGGTCTTGAGGCTTCATCGTGCTAGCTCGAGAGAGGAGCTTATGGGAATAAGCGCATTCGATTTGATTGCGGAAGAAGACCACGAGAGGGCCATGGAGAATCTCAAGAGGACTCTGGCGGAGGGTTCAATCAGAAACGTGAGATACACGATGCTCAGGAGAGATGGGTCACGGTTCCCGGCAGAGTTGAGCGCTGCAGTTGTACGAGATGCCAAGGGGAACCCGAAGTCGTTCATAGGCATTGTGCGAGATGTAACGGATCAGGTTGAGGCGCTGGCAGACCTAAGGGAGAGCGAGGAGAGGTTTGCACTTTTCGCTGAGAACATTCCAGGTCCAGTGTTCATCAAGGACGAAGATTCCAATATGCTGTATGCAAACAGCTTCATGCGAGGCCGTTTCGGCATAGAGGAATGGTCAGGAAAGAACACAATAGAGTTGTTCCCCGAGGAACTGGCGGCAGCAATGATTGAGGATGATAGGAGAACGTTGAAAGAAGGTCCGACACAGATCCTCCAGAGAGTACCTGACAAGGACGGGGTCATCCACTCCTATAGAACCTCAAAGTTTCCAATTCGAAGAGAAGGAAAACCAACTCTGCTAGGCGGCGTAGCATTCGATGTCACCCAGATTGACCGTGCTGAAACAGCGCTCAGGGAGTCAGAGGAACAATACAGAACTACATTGCTGGCGATAGGAGATCCAATTCATGTAGTGGACTCTGATCTCAGAGTCGTCCTTAGCAATCCTGTTCTCGAGAATTGGATAGAGGAGCTAGGTTTCGACCCTGATATTCTTGGTAAACGCTTGCCCGAAATCTTCCCATTCCTTCCGAACAATGTCCTTGACGAATACGAAATGGTCTTTGAGAACAAGGAAACGCTTGTTTCTGAAGAGAGAACTCTAATTGCAGGGAGGGAGATATTCACTGAAGTGACAAAGATACCCATTGTACGGAAAGGGGAAGTGGAGCAGGTTCTGACAATCATAAGGGACGTCAGTGAAGCACGGACAGCCGAACTCGCGTTGAAGGGCTCAGAAACTAAATACAAACAACTTGTAGAACAGTACACTCAAGGAGTCGCAATAGTCAGAGGGCCACCCCTTAGCATTCCCTTTGCGAATCGGGCATTCGGCACAATCTTGGATATGATCCCAGACGACATAATGAATCTCACATCTGACCAAATCCAAGAGCTCATTCATCCAGACGACTATGAGGAACTGACATCACGCTTTGCGGATTTGCTGGAGGGAGATCCTGCGGGCAACGCGCCCAAGGAGTTCAGAGTAGTAAGGCCAAGTGGTGAAGTCCGCTTTGTGGCGGTTCTAGGAAGAAGGGTGGAATATGAAGGGCAATACGTAATCCAGATGGCGATAGAAGACGTGACTGAACGGCTGCGTGCTGAAAGGGAGCTTCGGAAATCGGAAGAGCGATACCGTAGCCTTGTGGAGAACTTGTTGCAGGGTCTTGCGATAATACAGGACGGGACATATATGTATGTGAATCCTGCGTTTGCCGAAACGCTTGGATACTCAGTCGAAGAACTTCTAGAGTTCACGGAGGATGATGTGTGGGGTATTATCCATCCTGATGACCGCGGCGAACTTCAGAGAAGAAACGAAACACTAGCAATCGGTGGCGAGATTTCTCCACGTCATAGATTCCGATATTTGAGAGAAGATGGGTCCGTACGTTACGTGGAGTCTTTTGTTCAGCAGATAGAGTATGAGGGAAGACCGGCGCTTCAAGTCATGGATATAGATGTTACTGGGCAGATGATGTCAGAGAAAGCCCTGCGAGAATCGGAGGCAAAGTACAGACAGCTTGTGGAACAGTCACCTCTCGGAGTCCTCATAGTCAAGGGGCTTCCCATTGAGATCGCCTTTGCAAACAACGCGATGGTTGAGATGACGGGACATTCACTTGAAGATCTGCTTTCGCTGAGCGCGCAGGATATTGAGAGACTTGTGCATCCAGATGACTTCAAACCTCTCATCGAGATGTTCGCTAACATTCTGAGCGGAGAGCCGCCCTTGGAAGCACCCGTTGCACTTAGAGTCATACGAAGTGACGGCAAGATGCTATGGGTAGAGGCTGTAGGGCACAAGATACTGTTCGAAGACGACATTGCCATTCAAGCAACGATTGTTGATATTACAGAACGCGTGGTTGCGGAAAGAGAAAGAAAGAGGGCTGAGATGGAACTCAAGACTGCGGCAGACACATCGATGCTCTACTTGGACCTACTGGGGCATGACACTAGAAACAAGCTCCAAGCGATTCAGATGTCCATTGAACTCCTTCAGTTTGATGAAACTCGACCGGAGGCCTTCGGTGTTATCGATAGAATCATGGACTTGGTTCAGTCAGCTGAGGCTCTAATCGACAAGGCGCACGCAACAAGAGGTCTGCTTACAGCACCCTTGGAACCCACCTCTCTGAAAGACGCGCTTGTTGCGGCTGTAGGGGCACTCAAGTTCAAGCATGACAACGTCGAGGTGAGAGTTGACTACCAAGTAGACGAGGCGATTGTGAAGGCCGACGAGTATGTTGGGCACCTGTTCACAAACGTACTTGAAAATGCCATTCTACACAATCCTGCAGAAATAAAGAACGTCTGGGTATCCTTGAAAGAGGAGGGAGCGGGATTCGAAGTTTCAATCGCCGATGATGGGGCAGGCATTGGGGACGCGATGAAAGGAGCAATCTTTGACCAGGATCGGCGATACGGTGGCCTAGGTCTACACCAGGCCAAACGAATCCTTGCGAAATACGGGGGTAGGATAGAGGTCCTGGACAGAATCGAGGGGGAGCCCGAGAAAGGGGCTCTGTTCCGACTGTGGTTCCCCGGTTCCATATCATAGAGGCGATGTTTCGCATTCGATTGGGTCCCCAACCTGCCGCCCGAGTATCTTCTTCCCAAGCCAGATGGCAACATAGACGAGACCAATCAGAACAGGGACCTCAATCAGAGGTCCAACGACCGCGGCCAATGCTTGACCAGAATCAATTCCGAAGACACCGATTGCTACCGCGATTGCCAGCTCGAAGTTGTTGCTTGCAGCGGTGAATGAGATTGTCGTGTTCTTGTCGTATTTGAACCCGAGAACATGTGACAGGGCAAAGGAAACAAAGAACATCAGCATGAAATATGACAGCAGTGGAAGTGATATTCTGAGAACATCGAGAGGTAGACTTAGGATTTTCTCGCCTTGGTATGAGAACATCACGACTATGGTGAACAAGAGCCCAACGAGTGCAGTCGGCCCCAGTCGAGGCGCAAACTCTCCATCATACCACTCATTCCCTCTATGCTTGATGAGCGAGAATCTCGTGATGATGCCAGCCACGAGTGGGATTCCCAAGAATATCAGAACACTGCGTGCTATATCGATGATTGAGATGGGTACAGCGGAGCCCGAGCCGGGTACCACGAAGTCGGAAAGAACTTGAACGTAGAACCATGCTTCAACGCTATAGAGCAATATCTGCATGATTGAATTGATTGCCACCAAGACGGCGCAGGTTTCACTGCAGCCGCCTGCCAACATGTTCCAGATAAGCACCATCGCAATACATCTTGCGAGTCCGACAAGAATGAGACCCACTCTGTAGTCGGGGAGGTCAGGGAGGAATACCCAAGCCAGGGCAAACATCAGTAGCGGACCGATGAGCCAGTTCAAAGCAAGGGATGTTGCAAAGAGCTTCCTCTCACTCTTAAGCCGTCCAAGCTCTTCATACTTGACCTTGGCCAAGACAGGATACATCATCCAGAGAAGTCCAATAGCAATAGGAAACGAAACAGTGTCAATCCGCCAGAAATCCAGAGCGTCCGCCACACCAGGGAAGAGATACCCCAATAGCAGTCCGAAGACCATGGCTAACAAGATCCAGAGGGGAAGAAGCTTGTCAAGCAGGCCAAGAGTTCTCTGTGGGCGTTCGCTCACCTAAGGCACCTTGGGGGCTGCGTCTGCCTCAATCTAATAAGAATGCTGTTTGGTACCGCTAATTCAGGACTAGAGGTAGCTGCTCTTGGCGAAAAGGGGCATGTCATCTCGGACTCGTGCCTCTTCAGGTTTCAACGAACGCAGATCGAGCCCTAGTCGTTCGGAAGCCGACTCAATCCAGTCTTCTCGAGCGTTCTTTGCAACAATGCTCGCTGCCGCAACAGATACTATATCTTCGGCACGCGGTTTCTGAACTAGCTCTATAGTATCTAGATCGATGACACGACCAAGGCGGCTCTGGGTCTTATGTCTTGAGAACTCATCTACCACCACTCGCACAAGCGAATCTTCACTTGGCTTCAACTGCTTGTACACCTCAGCTACCGCCTTTGCATGTGCCCATGCTAGGAGGTCGTTCAGGTTCTTACCTTCTTCGCGAAATTCTTCAAGCCTCTCATTGAAAGTCGGTGGTGGTACGACGACCAAGTACAACGATTGGCTGTTGTCCTCAATCTCGGCCGCCAATGAGGTAATACGCTCAATTGAGAGTTCTTTACTATCCATTACTCCGTGCGCACGCAGCTCAGCCGATTGTCTTGGTGTAAGACCCACTGCCGCAACTACAAGAGGGCCAAGCCATTCACCCTTTCCAGCCTCGTCCGAACCTATGATGAGGTCGTGCGCAGATTCTCCAAAGTCCATGTCCTGTATCGTGCTCTGGAGCAGAGCCTCACTGGTCTGATCATTGGCCACTATCTTTCCGCTAGTGTAAGCGATAATAGTGCCTCCCTCGCAGCTCAGTCTGAACATCTCATACTGGTTGGTTGTTGCAACCTCGGTAACGTACGTGCTCTTGAGTAGTCTACTCTTCGCTTCCTGCAACTTGGACGGATCAATCCTAACAACTGCTGGCGTCAAAGTAAGGCTCCAAGGAGTGTGACACTCCCTTCTATCTTATGTCTTGAGGTCGAGATGTAGAACATCTCCGGCTGAAACAGTTTCTTCACCAGATTCTGTCTTCACAATCAGGGCGCCGAATTCATCTACATCCAATGCGATTCCTTCAAAGGTCCTATCAATCTGCTCTACTCGCACTCTCTTTCCTAGCGTATTACAGACGCTCTTATACTCCGTGAGTACTGGTTGGAAGGTCTGCCGCGTCTCCACCTTCCTCATTCTAGCATAGACTTCTTTCAGTAGTAATGCTGCAAGATCTTCTATCGGGATCTCTACGCCGGTTTCATGTGAAACAGTGGTGACACTCTTTCTGAGGTCTTCAGGATAATCATCGAGCTGGAGATTGACGTTTATTCCAATGCCCAGTATGATGGCAACCACCTGATTTCCTTCTGTGACTGCCTCGCTCAAGATACCACCGACCTTCTTCTCATTGACTATGATGTCGTTTGGCCATTTGAGACGAGCATCAATGAAAGATGATGATTTGATTGCCGACACGGCCGAACAACCGAGCATGAAACCCATGAGAGGAAGAGTTGCAGGCGAGAGCAGAGGTTTTACTACTATTGATGCATAGAGTCCCCCCCTCGGCGATTCCCAACTTCTGTCGAATCGACCTCGGCCTGCAGTCTGACAATCAGATACTATTGCAAGGCCCTCGCACACACCTTCTTCCACGAATCTCTTCGCGACATCGTTGGTTGAGTCGACCTTGCCAAAACACACCAGCCGCAAGTCAACTTCTCTTGGGTCCAATTGCTTGACTATTTCATCTGAATTGACCACTGAGTCTGACCTTCTATAGGGGCTATCGGAATATGAGGGGTTCTCGCTCTTGACACTTATATTCTGTGCAGAGGGGAAAGAACTGATAGGCAGGAAGAGACCTAGAACTCGTCTAACGTAGTCTGACTCATCGATACACGGGGGATCATGTGCTTGAGCTTAGCCTTTTGCCGTGGGTTAATGGTTCCCAAGAGGTCAAGCAGCTGTAATGCGTTTGTCGGACCATAGCCATAGAAGTGATTGTTGAAGAAGAGAAAGACGGAATCATTCTCTTCCGTCAGGATGTTGACACGGTCCCTCCACGCTTCAAGTTCTCTAGTCGTGAAACAGTAGTTGTACCAGGGATTGATTCCATGACCGTGCAGACGCAAATAGACGAAATCCGTTGTCACTCTCAAGTCTATGGGTAGAGCTGGCTCGTCAACGATGACGTATGCGATGTCGTAGGCTTCTAGAAGAGTCCATACTCTCTGAGTGAGCCAGCTTCTGTGCCTGAATTCAATGGCATACCTATACGAGAAGTCGAGTGCTGAAAGGAACGACTCTAGACTTGCAAAAGTAGCTATATCCCATGGGGGAAGTTGAATCAACAGGACCTCCAAGTTCGAGCGCATCGGTTTCATCTTTACTAAGAACTCGGTCAGCAGCTCTCCTGCCTCGGAGAAAAGGTCCAAGCGATTGTTGTGTGTCACTCTGTGAGGAATCTTTGCAGTGAAGAACTTGCGCTCTGGAAGACTAGTCGCTAGATATTCGACAAATGAGTCCTTCAGCGGGCCATAGAATGTTGCATTTATCTCTGCAACGTCGAAATAGCAAAGGTATTGCTGAAGCATCGGAGTGCGAGTCCCGTAAAAGACGCCGTTCCACTCAGGATAAGACCAGCCGCACGTGCCAACATGGACTCCTTCTCTTACAGACATCTTGCTCTCCAATATGGCCATACAAATGACTATCTTCAGTTCATTGAAAAGCACCACCAAAACTCAAACCTTTTACCTGCGCAGAGTAGTTGCCACAAGACTTGCGGTGTGCGGCAGATTCAACTTCCTCTCACACAAGAAGGCTGTAGAAGAGAGATTCGGTGTAAAGAAGTTCGACTTCGAGATAGTCCCCCGATACAACATCGCCCCGACCCAGCAGATTGCAGCCATTCTTGCAGACCCAGAAGTTCAACTCGTTGGGATGCACTGGGGATTCATTCCTTTCTGGGCAAAGGACAAGAACATTGGGAACAGGATGATCAATGCACGCTCTGAAACCGTTGCAGAGAGCAAGGCATTCAAACACTCATTCATGAAGAAGAGATGCCTTATTCCAGCGACCGGGTTTTACGAGTGGCGAAAAATAGGAAAAGTCAAGAAACCGATGCACATCAGACTCGAGTCCAGACAACCCTTTGCCTTTGCGGGAATCTACAATCACTGGAAGTCACCCTCAGGGAATACTCTCATGAGCTGCGCGATTCTGACGACTTCCCCTAATGAGTTGTTGGAGCCGATTCATAATCGGATGCCTGTGGTACTGCAACGTAAGGACGAATCGATGTGGCTAGATCCAGAGAACGAAGATGTGGAGAACCTCAAGAGACTGCTGAATCCATACGCGTCAGAACATATGGAGGCTTATGAGATCTCGACCTACGTGAACTCGACTTCGAATACCGGCCCCATGTGTACAGTGCCTGTGGAGAGTGCCTCTCTATAGCTAAGCCTTCCACCGGAAGGGTAAAACGCCGAGTATTCTTACCAACAGTCATCATGAAGACCATCGACCTCCGCAGTGATACGGTAACGAAACCCACTGACCAGATGATTGAGGCAATAGTGAAAGCACACAAGGAAGACCGCTTCGGCGATGATGTCATCGGCGAAGACGCCGTGGTCCATGAACTGCAAGACAAGGCGGCCGGAATTCTGGGCAAAGAGTCAGCACTGCTCGTTACCTCGGGAACACAGGGCAACGTCGTATCGTTGCTTGCTCAAGCAAAGCCCGGCGAGGAAGTTGTCGTCGAGGAACGGTCTCACTCCTACGTTCACGAAGCAGGTGCAATGGCATCGCTTGGAGGGCTCTACCCCAAGCCTGTACCAGGCGATAGAGGGTATATCACACCTGAAACTCTTAGGCATGCAATCAGTATTGACGATCCGCACTACGCAAAGACCACATTGGTCATTCAAGAGAATACACACAATGCCTCTGGTGGTGCAATCATTAGACCTGAGCAGTTCGATGCCCTTGCCGATGTTGCTCACGAGAATGGTCTGGCAGTGCATTGCGATGGAGCACGATTGTTCAACGCTGCGGTTGCACTCGACATTCCAGCCAAAAGGCTAGTAGAAAAGTCAGATAGCGTAATGGTCTGCTTGAGCAAGGGTCTCTCAGCTCCAGTGGGATCGATAGTTGCTGGCACTGAAGAGTTCGTCTACAAGGCTCATAGGGTCAGAAAGAAACTGGGGGGAGGAATGCGTCAAGCAGGTCTGATAGCAGCTCCGGGTATCGTGGCTCTTGAAAGCATGGTGGATAGACTTAGAGAAGATCATGAGAACACTCTGTTGCTATATGGCGAGCTCTCAAAGATCACGGATTTGGTTGTTGAGGAACCAGAAACCAACATTCTTTTCATACGACTGGACAACACGAAGATCAACTCTATGCAACTCGCAGCAGAACTGAAGAAGCGGAACATACTGATTTATGGAGATCCTCACTTCGGAACCCGTACGCGGCTAGTCGTGCACAGAATGGTAAGCAAAGAAGACATCATCCGTTTTTCCAATGAAGTGGAAGACATCCTGAGCAAGTAATCCCTCGTCCTACAAAGACGTCTGACATAGCTCAACCAGCACACCGCCCGTAGACTTAGGATGCACAAATGCGATTCTCATATTGTGTGCGCCAAGTCTAGGTTCCTTATCGATTAGTTGCGCGCCTTTGGCCTCATGCTGTTTGAGAGCCTGTTCGATGTCGTCAACCCTGATAGCTATATGATGAATACCTGGTCCACGTTTGGCCAAGAACTTGGCAATAGGACTATCATCGGAGGTAGGTTCTAGAAGTTCGATGCTACTCTCACCAATTCCAAAGAATGCCACTCGCACCTTCTGTCCCTCGACAACCTCCTCACCTCCGTATTCTAGTCCGAGACCATCTCGGTAGTAGGGGATCAGCTCCTCAATGCTCTCTACTGCAATCCCGATATGTTCAATCTTCTCAACCATCATCTCTCAATCACCTACAAGATATCTGCTGCCTTGTATTCACCGAAAACATCGCGAAGGACACCGCAAATCTCGCCCAGAGTGGCATATACCTTGACGGCGTCCAGAATGATGGGAACTAGGTTCGCGTCCCCTTTCGCCCCTTCGCGCAGTGCATCAAGAGAAGCTTCAACCTTGAATGTATCACGTTTGCTCCTGATGTCCTTCAGTCGCGCAACCTGTTCCGATTCAGCCTGAGGATTCACTCTGAGGTAGTCGAACCGCTGCTCTTCATCTACAGTGAACTCGTTGACTCCTACAACGATCCTCTCGCCGCTGTCGACTCTCCGTTGGTAGTCGTAGGCGCTGTTGTGAATCTCGCTCTGGATGTATCCTCGCTCAATCGCTGCCGGAGCTCCACCCATCTCATCTATCTTCTTGATATACTCCATAGCCCTATTCTCAATCTCCGCGGTCAATACTTCCACGAAGTAAGAACCAGCCATCGGGTCGACTGTGTCACCAACGGCGGTTTCATGCGCAATTATCTGCTGGGTTCGCAGTGCGATCTGAACTGATTCCTCAGTTGGAAGTGACAGAGCTTCATCTCGAGAGTTTGTATGTAGGGACTGGGTCCCACCTAGAACGGCTTGAAGGGCTTGCAGGGTCACACGAACAACGTTGTTGTCTGGTTGCTGTGCTGTGAGTGTATAACCCGCGGTTTGAGTGTGGAATCTCATCCGAGAGGAATTGTCATCCCTTGCACCAAAACGTTCTTTCATGATTTTGGCCCAGAGCCTTCTTGCCGCTCTGAATTTGGCAATCTCCTCGAAGAACTCGCTCGCAGACCCGAAGAAGAATGAGAGTCGAGAGGCGAAGGAATCAACGTCGAGACCTGCTTTGATTGCTGCTTCAACATAGGCTATTCCATCTGCCAGGGTGAAAGCAACTTCCTGGACAGCCGTAGACCCTGCCTCCCGAATGTGATAGCCTGAGATGCTTATACTATTGAAGAGCGGCATGTTCTCGGAGCAGAACTTGAAGGTGTCAGTAATCAGACGCATTGAAGGGCCTGGAGGAAAGATGTAGGTCCCCCTCGCTGCATATTCCTTCAAGATGTCATTCTGGATAGTGCCTCGCAACTTATCCATTGAAACACCCTGCTTCTCAGCCACCGCGATATACATTGCCAACAACACCGCGGCCGAGGAATTGATGGTCATCGACGTGCTGACCTTGTCCAATGGGATCCCATCGAAGAGGATCTCCATGTCGGCCAACGAATCGATGGCAACTCCGACCTTCCCTACTTCGCCCTTGGCCAACTCGTGGTCAGAGTCGTAGCCGATTTGCGTGGGCAAGTCGAAAGCCACAGACAAACCGGTCTGGCCTTGCTCTAGGAGAAAGCGGTATCGTTCGTTGGTTTCCTTGGCCGTAGCAAAGCCGCTGTATTGCCGCATCGTCCAGAAGCGGCCCCTGTACATTGTCGGTTGGACTCCTCGAGTAAACGGAAACTCTCCCGGGAAACCAATGTCCTTCATATAGTCGATGGGCTCCATGTCTGCGGGAGTATAGAGTCGCTTCACAGGAATCCCTGAAACGGTTTCGAACTCCTCCTTCCTCTCGGGGAACCGACCTATGACTTTCTTAACAATGACATCCCTCCACCGCTTAAGCGCATGGGGAAGTGTTTCCTTCTCACCCATGGTAGAACACCTACTCTCTGTACTTGACCAAGAACTCTGCGATTAGCCTCTCGGCTACTGTGTACGGGTCTTCATTCCTCTTGGCAATCTTCGCTATTGCGTTATCGTACTCGGGTTCATCACGTAGCTTCTCGAGTAGTTTCCGAGTCAGTTTGTCCCTCATGAGGTCCTCAAGTTCGTCACGGCTTCGCTTGAGGTCCTTCTGATTCAACAGGCCGCTCTTCTTGAGAAACTCGATATGCTGTTCAATCTTCTCCACCAGCTCCGGAATACCATCACCCGACCGAGCATCTGTAAGAATCACAGGCGGAGTCCAATCTCGCTGCCTAGAGTCCAGCTCAAGCATAGCATTGATCTCCATCACCTTGTTGTCGGCACCTGGTAGATCGCTTTTGTTCACGACGAAGATGTCTGCGATTTCCATGATCCCAGCTTTGATAGCCTGAATATCATCTCCACTTCCAGGCACATCGGTGACAATGACTGTCTGAGCGATTTCTATGATCTCAACTTCGGCCTGTCCGGCACCAACGGTTTCCACAATGATGACGTCCTTCCCGAAAGCATCAATCGCGCGTACGGCGTCAGAGGTGCTCCTGGCTAAACCGCCCAGATGACCACGTGTACCCATGCTTCGCACGTACACAGCTTCATCAAGAGTATGCTCCTGCATGCGTATCCTGTCACCCAGAAGAGCGCCTCCTGAGAATGGGCTAGATGGATCAACACATACTATTCCGATAGTCTTCTGCTTCTTCCTAAGTTCAGGGATGAGCTTTGTCACAATCGTACTCTTGCCTGAACCGGGCGGACCAGTGATTCCAATGATGTGGGCTTTCCCAGTGTGCTTGTACAGCTTCGCTAGAACCTTCGATGCAAGGAGGTCTTCATCCTCTATCAACGTGATAAGCCGTGCCAGAGCACGTCTGTTGCCCTTCAGAACACCATCAATCAACTCGGATTCTGACAACAAGCCCGTCCTCACAGTGCCAAGGTTATGTCTTCACATTTGCTTTGATGTACTCAACAATCTCATCAAGAGAGGTTCCAGGCCCAAAGATCTCCGCGATACCAGCCTTTTTGAGTTCGGGCAGGTCATCCTCAGGTATTATTCCGCCCCCAACAACCAGGATGTCTGTGGCACCCTCCTTCTTTAGAAGCTCCATCACCTTTGGAAACAGAGCCATGTGGGCGCCGCTAAGGATGCTCAGTCCAATGCACGAAACTGCTTCGTCGATTGCAGCTCTCACTATCATCTCAGGAGTCTGCCGAAGTCCGGTATAGATTACCTCCATTCCTGCATCGCGAAGTGCCCGAGCTACAACTTTCACGCCACGGTCATGGCCATCAAGCCCAGGCTTTGCCAACAGAACACGGATCTTCTTTGCTGAACCCAAAAGCCCACCTCTTTCTTGGTTGAACAACGTCAAACCTGTTCTCACGATATAAAGGCTTTCGATTTTCGGAGAAAGAACTAGTGCCTTCTTCCCCTTTCAGAGGTTCGAGGTTATCTGAGTGCCTCTGACGAGTCGGGATAGATCAATACATAGACCGCTTGATTGAGAGTCAGTATGTTACTGTCAACCCACTGAAAGACCATATCCACATTCTCTTTGGAAGAGAGCTTAGCGAGCGCCTTGAGTGTCGCATCACGACAATCGGGAGTCTCCAGCAAGTCTTCGATTGTCTTGACCATTATCATCTGGCGGACATCAGGTGTGCTCTCGGTCAGCCAATGGAGAACGCTCTCTTGAATGTCAGCACCGATGCCAGAATGAGTAGCTGCCTCGCTTAGAGTATTTGATATCTGCGCTACAACATCCTTGTTCTTGATGTCCTTCAACTCACTTTCAACTATGCTGACAACCACGGCAGTGATGTCGGGGTCGCGTCGAATGATATCAAGGAGATCTGCGCGGGCTCTCATCGGCCCTTCGTCTTCATCCCTAGTCAAGACTATCGTGACTCCTTTCAGGTCTGTGCTGAAGTCACTTCTATCTAGAATATAGATGTTGTGCGTTTGGTTGTCAAAGAAAGTTGACGAGTTCCTCAAGCGAGTCGACAACTACGTCGGGAGCTACTCCCTCGTACTTGGCCATCAACTCGCCAAGGTTCCGCTCCCTCCAATTCACCCATACGGTTCTCAGTCCCACCGATGAAGCTCCAACTATGTCAGAGTAGAACTCATCTCCAATCATGAGTGATTCCTTTGGAGAAGCATCTAGCTTCTCAAGAGAATACTCAAAGGGCTGCTTCATGGGCTTGTAGGCCTCCACATCACTTCCATCTACTGTCACATCGATATATCGAGCGACTCCGAGATCCTCTAGAATGATGTCAACGTGGCCTTCAAAGGAGTTCGTCACAACAGCCATTCTTGTTCCATTGGCCTTCAGTGAAGATAGAAGCTGTTCGGCACCAGGCATTAGATCTGACATTTCAAGATGCAACTGCTTGAAGTACTGTGTTCCTCTTTCCAGAAGGTCCTCACTGATTGGTAACTCCAGCGCTTCGGCAGTGGTCCTTGTTGCGTCCTTGACAACATCGAAGGGACTCTTGTAGTGTGCACCGCGAACGATCTGTTTCAGTTCAGCCCTGTAGTTTCGAACCAATTCCATGATATAGTGATTCAGCAAATCTGTGGGATTTGGAACGCACTGGGCAAGAAGCCATTCACTTGCTCTGATTGGGTATGCGTTCGTATCTGTAAGTGTTGAATCCAAGTCGAATATGATGGCATCATAGTCCAGCAGACTGAATCCATTCACAACAGATCATTCTCCGTAGCTCAGCCGCCTTTGCCAAGGTATATGCCATTTGGATCGAGTTTGTGCATGATTTCTATCTGGTCTTTAGAAGGCTCTCTGGTAGTAGGGATCTTGTCGGGTACAATCAGGTCAAACATGACGTTGTCAAGGACATCGTCCACAGAATATCCGGGATGAATGGACATCAGCCGGATCTTTCGAGTTTCAATATCAAAGTCCATTTGGCAAATGTCCGTGATCACTACCTCTGGGCCTCCACCTACCATTGACCATTTCTCACGAGAACCTAGACCTTCCAAGTGGCCGGGTGACGTCATATAATCCAGCTTCTTGACGAACTTGCGTTTGTCGTGCGTCATCATGACAATTAGCCGCTTTGCAGAGGATGCTATGTCATTCCCCCCTCCACTCCCTGGAAGCTTCACTTTGGGATTGTCGTAGGGACCTATGTAGCTCGTGTTCAAGTTCCCATATTCGTCTATTTGAGCGGCACCGAGAAAGCCGACATCGATCATGCCACCCTGTAAAATGAAGCCAAGAGTTTCAATCAGACCAATGGCGGCCGAGCATCCGAAGTAGTATCTAGAGTCAGCCACTGACAGAGGTACGTTCCTAGGCCTGGCATCGATGAAACCGGCCTCTGAGATAAGATTCGCTCTGGGCGCATGCGTTTCTTTGGCGAGTAGCGCCGCAAGTAGAGGCATTCCAGTTCCGCCGAAAACGTTCTCTCCGTCCCTAACGTGACTAGAAGCGCAGGCAACAAGGAATTCAATCTTTGTGTACTCAATCACTTCTAATACCCCCATGGTTTTGTTGCTCGTAGGCTGTTCAATCGTTCCCAGCCCACCAAGTTGAGGTAGGCATGGTGGTCATCAACTCCAAGGATGTAGTCGTTCAGGTATTCCCGCCAGCCCTCCTCAGTGCTTGTCATCTTGTGAAACATCATTAGATGCTCTAAATCGTAATCGTAATAGTCGTGGCACATCATAGGGTGTGCGATGTATGGTAGCACAACCACATGGTCGACGTACATGGCAGGTATCTTTGTCTGGTCAGGCCTGAATCGAACCTCTTCCTCGTCAATGAGTTCCTCCGCCAGTACGATGAGCTTCTTGCCGCAACGTGAGAGCTCGATGTCTTCGCCGACTATGCCATCAATCTGCGCGTTGCCATTCTTGTCCACTCTCTGGACGTGTACTATGCTGAAGTCAGGCTGCAGCGATGGAACAAGACAGATTTTCTCTCCCGTGAATGGGCAGTCTATCACCTTCAGCTTGTCGTCACCACGATATCTGGACAGTCTGGCCATGTCGGTACCCATCATGCTGCGGAGCGGCATGAAAGGCACGTTGAGTGCCCCACCAAGAAAACGCATCGCCATTGCCAGGTTTGTATAATCCTCGACTTGCACAGCTCCGTCGGCCACTCTGCGGCGCATTACATAGGAGAGACCTAGGGCCTCAATCGCGGCAAACGCTATCTCGAAACGAGATGCCACTCCCGACCCAGCCATAATCTCGATATCGACTTCTGAGCCGCAGGTGGTGATCGTCAGGTCCTTCACTCCCTGACGAACCAATTCATGTGAGAAAGCGATTGGGGCGCGTTGGAATCCAAATCCCCCCCAAGCGAGAGTGGCTCCATTGTTAACCTTCTTCGCAGCTTCGGCGATGTCTATTCGTTTGTCTTCGACTTCAGGCTCTGTCAAGTGATTCACCCTTTGTTACTAGCAGGTGGTGTCATGAAGCGGCCAAACGACCAGTTCCTTTTATCTTTGACTAACGGAGGCCGCTGCATCTCATATTGTTCAAAGTGTCCGGATTCACTTTGCAGCGAATCTCATCATTGATGTTTCTTTTGGTCATGATGGCGGCAGAGAGTGGTGCCCTGAATCAACTGTAGTTCGTCAAAAGCTAAAAACTCAAAATCATATTTTCCTTATTGTGACCTGAAACCTACAGACCCAACTATCAAATTCAGATGGAGGTGAGTCACAATGAATGAGGTGACCAGATGGATTATTGACGTGAGTTTTGACACTGGTTGGTTTGGCTGCTTGCTTCTCACTTCTGACAGAATAGTCGTTGCTAGAACTGAACAGAAACGTTGCGAAACAGATGGTGGGCGTCTGATGGAATTCATCTCCCGCCGAATCGATATCAAGGTGCGCAGAGAGGGTGAGCAAAGGAGGCTCTCTTACATGACAATGCATCCTGACAACATACTAGCGGCAGACACCAAGAATGTGGCAACACCATACTCAGAGATAGAGAAAGTTGAGATGAAGGAACCTGGTCGAATCTGGGCCGGCAGAATCACGATCTCGACAACCAAGAGAGAGAGGCCGTACAAGTATCCTCTGAGAGAGGGAGAAGAGGTGTTTTCCCGACATGTCAGTCTGGTGCGTTCTTTCCTCCCTGACAGACTCATTGTTACCTAGGAGGCTGTAAGGTACCTAATCTGCCACAATACTGCTGGCAAAGAACAAGCTGGGTTCTATGGTATCACTATTCTTGTTTTGAAGATTCCTTGGGTTCTTCCGCCTTCTTAGTATCCTTCTTGTCCTTCCAGCAATCAAGGCAAAGCCTGCGACCTGCATAGATTCTCCTACCATATCGCTCGATTGTACCACAAGTATCACAAGACATACAGATGGTGGTTTATTCTACGTAGATTAATCATGCGTTAGCTCAACGTTCACTGGCCTTTCGAAAAAGGATTATGAGTTCTTGGTTTTTCGTCATATTATATGCTACAAAATCTAAAATTAACTCACACTCATCTAGAAACACCTGAGGCTCCACATCTCGGTCAGTGTTTGGCAAAGACGGTCCTGAGATGTCGCGAGGGAACTCGATGTGATGAAGATGCTCGTGGTTGAAACTCCTAACGGTCGCAGACCCACTGCACGTGCCTGCAACAAGGGTCAAAGAGAACTACTAAGGATAGGATTGCCGCTTCTATTGGTCATCATTTTGGTCCTCCCGATTTGCTGCACGAATGTCGGGCAGCAGACATCAACCTCGCGGAACAACGTGATAGATGAGCATTTCGAGCCTTCTTCGAACCTGATTAGGGTTAATCTACCATACTATGTTCATTCAGTTGCAGCCGGCAATACAACTCACGGGCGAGGAGTTGCATGGGTTTTCAATGGGACACTCCGGTTCAGAGATCCAATCAATCTAGTAGATGCTTCGGTTGACATTGGCATGGGAAGCGTCTTCCATCAAACTCTAATCGGCGCTGACATAGATGCAGATGGTTTCACTGAGTTCTTGGTCATGGTGCTCAGCGGGTCCATGAATCTAGTAGTCGTTGATTTCGATACAAGCTCTGCCACCGAGTATGAGATGCTCCTCGGAGACCCTCTAGGAATCATTATCGGTGATTTCAATGGTGATGCAGTGACAGACGTAGGAGCGTATGATTCCATTCGTCTAATCACAAAGGACCTTAGCACTGATGCCATCATAGGCGTATACCCTGAGACTCCATTCATGGACGGAGAGATTGTAAAAGCCTGTGTAGGTAACTTCTCATCGATTGCAGGCGATGAGATTGCCGTCATGTACCGTGACAGGCCGGGGTCAGGCATGGAGAAAACAGTTGTTGAGACTGCATATGGAAATGGAACTACCATCGACAAGGTTGAGTCCTTGCAGCAGCAGCACGGATCTGATATCACAAGTTTCGAAACCGAAGGTGACTTTGACAGTGTTGCAGTGACTATGTACTACTATCAGACAGGAGAAACTGTGCTGATTGGCTTCGATTCCACTCTGGCTCCCAGGTTTGAGTATAAGGATCCCAGATACTTTGGAGAGTCGTATATCAAGACTGGAATGTTCAACATGGACTCCCAAGAGGATCTTGTTGTTGTTCCAAGTCAGTGGTTCACCATGTGGTTCTTTGACGGAGTTGATGGTAGGCTCATTGGATTCTCGGAAGAGGAATGCATGGCTATGTCTGCGCGAGCTTTTGCCACGGGATTCTTTGACGCTGACTCTCATAGTGACGTTTCAATAGAAGGCCCAAGAGGGCAGTTTGCACTGTTCAGAGGCAGCAACAGAGAAACTGGCTATGAGGATCCAAGACTCCCGGGATCCTTCGAGCAGATTCTCTCATACGATATGAACGGAGATAATCGAAACGACGCGGTACTGCTGTATGGGCAGATTAGTGTCCTCATCAGTGATACTCAACCTCCGGATGTAATACTTGATCCACTCTATCCTATACATCCGACAATATATGACCCGTACCTGAAAGTGGAACTCACTGCGACCGATGAGATGTACGTCGGGGAAGCCAAGGTCTACATCCGCCCAGCAGACCTCATTGCGGTCCCAGGATATCAGGAGAATGACATGACAGAAGCGCCCAATGGGAAGTATATCTTCCTTGAAACTAATCTTCAGCCAGGTGACTATCACTACTATATTGAGATCATGGACCCATATCTAAACACCTACTCGTACGGGAACTACACCAATCCACACACTCTGAATGTCGAAGGACACTTTGCGTCCGGTGTGCAATATAATGTCACATTTGACGAAGCTGAGCGCCATATACTTGCGCTAGGCAACGACTCCCTTGGTGAGAAACGCATTTACAACGTTGTTACTGATTGGAACGCGCGAACAGCGACACTATTGGCTTTCAGCCCTGATTTCACAAAGCTAGGCGAATTCGTTCTTGAGAACGTCACTACGGAACAGGAGTTCGAAGTCTACACAGGTATGTTCGATGGTGATGCTGTATTGGATCCAATATTAATCGGTACAAACTATACGCACCTTAGGATTTGGGCATTCAACGGTGACACGCTCCAATCATGGAAGAATGCAACCTATGACCTATATCCAGCGAAGAAGGCACACTATGCGGTTATTGTCGATGACGATGGTGATGGTATAGACGAACTCAGCTACGTCGGCGCGAACAGCACAGGCTTCTTCCTCGTAAGAACAGACGGCGACTTTGGCAATTGGTCCAACTCTGTTGTGAAGGAATGGTATGAGATTGTTGACTATGTCGCAGTTGACATGTATGGTACGAATCCGCAACTCGCCATACTGAAAGACAATAGTCAGATTGAGCTCTTCCAGCTTTATAATCAAACCAGCATCAAGACACTCAACTATACGTCCCCGGGGTCAACGGATTTCGATGAGCCGTCAGGCATTCAGACGTTTCGGAACTCAAGCCACTCAAGCGAACAACTATTGGTGACGTATCGAAGCTGGCTGATTGATACACCTACCAACTACCTTTGTCTTGTTGATGGCTCAACTGCAAACATTGGTGACTGGCCAAGCTATACTCTTACAGGCTACCACATCAAAGTCACTCTCCCCTATGACGTGGATTCAGACGGAACAGATGAAATCGCCTGCCTTGACGACAGCGGAAACGCGACCCTTTATGAGTTGTCCTCCTCGATCTCTCAATCTTGGACGGTCTTCGTGAGCGAGGCAGTCCCAAGAAGCGGTGTTGTGCTGGACTTTGAGGGAGATGGCGAGAGTGAGTTTGTCATTTCAACCTCAGATGACCAGCTCACAGCGGTCGGTTTCGATGGAGCAGTTGACTATAGTGCCACAGTGGGCATTGCGTTCAACATGGTCCCTGTAGGGAATGTAGATGTCGGTCCCGGAGAGGATATCGTTGCTTTTCCGATATTCCGAGCCCCAGACACACTAGCTACGATAAGAAACATTGACCTTTTGTACAAGCTGGATGTGACCTTCGAACTGGAGTCGAACGTGACACTACAGGGCAGCAGCCTTTGGGCGAATGCCACCGTCCTGAATGTGTATGGTGACCCAGTAAGCGATGCGTCGGTATCGCTCGTTGCTTCATATCGTTTCGGCGGCGGAACATCTGAGCAGACGATGGGAATGGTATATGATGACATTGCCGAATTGCACACAACTACGGTCGCGCCTAACTGGCCCATGGGACTTGTGAATCTATCACTGTCCGTAGACCACGGATACTATGAGGGTGTATCGCATGAGTTTGAGAATGCCATAAGGGTTGAATCGCCACTCAGCATCACACTATTCACCGAGTCCTCAGTTATGCAAGGTGGTAACCTTGACATCAACATCACTGTGACAGACAGTCTAGGTGCGAAAGTCACAGACGCGGACGTCAACGTCACCCTTGATGGCACGGATTATCCTGTGTCATATGTTGGGGGAGTCTACTACACCTCAGTTTCGAACATCACTCTTCCACCCGGTAGCTACTCTGTCTTTGCAACAGCTGGCCACGGATATGCAACAGGTGGAGCCAGTCATTCAAAATCGGTTTCGGTGTTGGCTAACTCGCTGACAGTCTACCGAAACTCACCGTCTCAGACACTACAGGACCAGTTCTTCACGACTTGGCTCAACATCACTGATGTCTATGGAAACCCGATTGACAGTGCAAATGTGTGGGTGGATTTCGGTGTTACAGAATTCGCCCTGGTGGAAGTAGAGCCTGGGAGGTACCTACTAGACAGTGTCGCCGCAATGCCAGTTGGTAACTACACGGCTGAAGTAATCATTCAGCACCCCTATGTCGAAGGTACTCAGTTTGGTCAGTACTATATGGTAGTTACAGGAACTCTGGCACCAGCAATTGGCTACGAATCCTCAGTTGTGGGTGGGGAGAACTTCACAGTTTCTGTCTTTGTCTATGATTCGTATGGAGTCAGACCAGTAGGAGCGTGGGCAGAAGTGGAGCTCGGTGGTGTCAACTATACGGCCACGCACATAGAAGGAGCAGAATTCAGGGTCCAACTGAATGCTTCACTCAGCATCGGTCAACACAGCTTCATTGTGTACGTTGGGGCGGACTTTGGAGAACCCAGAGCTGATGTTCATGATTTGTTTGTGTACTCACTGCCCAACACCCTTGTTGAGTCCACTATGGGATGGGTGATCAACCAAGGGGAGTGGACTACACTCACTGTCACCGTGAATGATTGGTCCGGGACTCCTGTCATTGATGCAACAGTGACTCTGCTCAGTCCTACGAACGTCCTATTCATGCCAAACGGTGACGGCACATACTGGGCGGACTTGGACACGGATTGGCACACGCCTTACAATCACACCATCCTGATACTTGTCGAGCACGATTATCTATTCCAAGACGACATCTATCACTACTTGGTTGTCAACGGACAGGCCGTAGTGGATGTATTCGTACCTAATCTGGTATTCAACCATCAGAACTCTACTTTCGATTTCACCGTTGTCGACATCTACGGGAACCCGCTGTATGAATACAACTACAGCTTTGTCTTCGCCGGAACATTCACGAAGTCTGAAACATCATACTTCTATGAGGTGTCTTGGGATTTCCGCCCTGATGTCTATCCAGGAATGTATCCACTCAATATCACAATAGATGGGCCATTCCTCATCCGAAGCGAGTTTGCAGTCTGGGTCGATGTCATTGGTAGCACTTTTTCGACCGTGCCTTCGCCATTGGATCAGTCAACATACCTGCAAGGCAATCAAATCAACTTCACTGTAGTTGTCGAAGACTTGGCAGGTTACACCATCTCAGGAGCCCAAGTGACTGCTACGCTTCGAGGAAGCACATATACGTTGACAGAAGGTGTCGCTGGTGTCTACAGCAGGGATATTCCCACAGCCGGGCTCCCCTTAGGTCAATACAACGTCACTATCGGGATATCACATGATTACCTAACTGCAGAATCAACATCAGTCATGCTGTTTGTAGAGGGCTATGCTGAAGTGGATCTATCGATCACTCCCAGCCCCGTGCAGAACAAGTACAACGTCACTTTCAACTTCACAATCACAGACCAATATGGCGTACCTCTACCTAACTTTGACTATACTCTGGACTTCGCAGGAGTCTATAACAGGAGCGGCTCATCTACATCACACAAGTTCTCGTGGACAGTGCTTCCCGACTTCATCGCGGGCAATTACTGGTTGAATATGACACTGAATGGAACATACCTTTTGTACACTACATACAACTTCAGTATCGGTGTGCAAGGGGTGGTGGCTGCCAGTATTCTGGCGCCAGCGGAAGGTGCTACGTTCACGCAGGATGAAAGCATTGAGTTCAGTGTACTTGTACAGGACGAGCTCTTCAACAATATCACAGGGGCTACTGTCGAGCTCAGGGTTGGTGGCGGAATATATTACCTAGTTGAAGTATCGGATGGTATCTATAATGGTACGTTTGATGCCACTGACTTACCGATTGGCCAATATCTCGCGCAAATCATTGTTTCTCAAGCATTCATGGATACTCAGCAGCTGGCTAGGAGTATATCACTGACAGGAGATACAATCATTGACGTGGCCATCCCGTCGACAGTACTGAACTTTGAGAATGCGACATTTCAGATCACAGTTACCGACCTGGGCTTCCATCCGGTGAATGAATTTGACTACTATATGGATCTGGGCGGCCAATACAACATTTCAGGAGCAGCTACGAAATACATACAATCTTGGACTCTTGTCCCTCAGCTGCTGCCGGGCTCGTATACTCTGAATGTGACAGTCTCTGGTCCGCGCATTCCCACGAAATGGGTGACAACTGTCGTACAGGTCAAGAGTGAAACAAATGCCACGGTTCTGTCACCGTTAGAAGACACAACATACGTACAGGGAACAGACTCGATACTGTTCAGAGTAGACTTACAGGACATGCTTTACAATGTTATGGAGAACGGTTCAGTTTCTGTCCTCATCCGTGATTCATTCTTCGTCCTATATGATGAACATAACGGGACATACACAAGGGTTGTATCCACTGCTGGTTGGCGGGCTGGAAACTACAACTATACTCTGACGGTCAGCCATGACTACCTGGCCGAAGAAGCGACACTGAGAGGAAATGTAGAAGTCCTGGCAGAACTTGAGTTCCAAGTGAATTACTTGCCTGAGAAACCTCAACAGGGAGACTTGCTCAACATAACGATTGAAGTCACAGACCAGTATGGCAATCCCGTGTCAGACCTCAACCTTACCATAACATTTCAGGGACGTACTCAAGATGCTGTAGAAACAGAGCAGAACGGGAAATACATTGTGAGCTACGTCGTAGCAAGTGAGGGCTATGGACCAATGACTGTCTACGTTGAAGCTGAGGGTGTCATGATTGCTCCATTCGAAGGAGGTACTCTTGCACTTGTCGACGTAGCCGTGGCTGTTCCTGAGATTGCTCTAACTGTTGAGTCGTTTGGTATGGCCTTCTTGATCATGTTTGTGTTCAGCTTCATAGCAATGGTAGTCTACTTCAGAATCTCATCAGGTCTATCATTCACACGAGGGTCGCAAGAACAGCTGCTACAAGGTATTCGGCGACTTGACTACGTTTACGGTGTTGTCGTAGGTTTGGCAGGTTTGACCATCCTTCATTCATACATATCAGCAGGAGGAGGCAACTATGCTCTTGCAGTGCTTGAGAGCGTCCTGCTTTTGGGCATCTCCCTCGTATTGTATGGGGTCTGGCTATATCGAGATGCATCTTCGTCAATCCTGCACACTCAGCAGGTCAACAGAAGGAGGATGGTGCTCGGTCTCTGGCATCTGGTATTCGTGCCCATTGTCATCGCACAGATATTCGACTGGGGTCAGCACATCGAGTGGTTGAAGTACTATGTGATTGACGAGGCAATTGCATTGGGTGAGCTCCATGTCCCGACCATAATACTCACGATATTTGCAGCTTATGTTTCCTCAATTGTCATAGTGGTCGTGAATCTCTACAGGGAGATTCGTAGCGGCCTCACAAGGCTGAATGAGATGGCGGTATTGGGGACTCCGCCCATTGTTGTAGAACAGGAATGCGTAGACCTAGTTGAGAAGATGGGATCATCCATCCGAGTGAAGTTCTTCATGTTCCTGGTTGTTCTGGCTGGAACCACAGTTCTCACAATGGACTTCCTTAGGAGCTACTCTCTTGGTGTTCTTGTGCTCTTGCCGGTTATGTTCTTGTTGGTCATTCCGTATGCCACCTCAAAGATGGCAAGGGGGGTATCAAGGGCAACAACTGCGATGCGAGCAAGAAGCGCAGAGAGCAAGGTACTATCAGAGATAGCTGATGAGGACACTGAGATAGCTCCATCGTTTGATGAGGCTGAGCCGTTAGATGAAGATTTGACGGAACCAGAGATTGAAGCCGAAGACGCTGAGGTCAGACCAAGTGCTCGCCTAACCAAGGATGAGATCATTGAACTGCTACCTGAGGAAATGAAGGACCTAATGGGAATGGAGGAACTCAAGAAACTCACCAAGGCTCAACTCGAGGAACTTCTACCACCTGAGGAAGAATTGGGGGATGAAGAAGAGTAGAAGCCAGGAATATTCGCGCAACTCTTTCCTTCACTACAGGTTCATCTGAGGCTACGAAAAACGGGTTTCTTCAGATTACCATGGGTAGGTCTAGAAATCTAGCATTTTGAAACATTGGCGATTCGATGCCTATTTATGAGGGATACTTCCAGCGAGGTATCACTTTCGACAAGTCACAATCCAGTACTAGTGACTGGAATCGGAGGACAATCGAGTGAGTTACAACAAAGTCACGGATGAAGTGGTGACGAAGCTCAATGCTATTTGTGGCGAGAAATACGTCACAACGAGTGTACCACTTCTTCACAGTTACATGGCTAGAGGGATCATGGGTCTTGAAGCGGTTCTGCCCGAGGTAGTTGTGAGGCCCTCGAACGCTGATGAGGTTTCCAAGATCTTGGTCGTAGCCAATGAGAACCTGAGTCCAGTTACTCCCGCGGCCGGAGGTTTGAGCGGAGGATTCGCCCTTCCCGCTATTGAGCCGGGCGGAATTCTAATGGATCTTACCCGGATGAACAACATGGAGGTTGACACACAGAACCGTGTCATGGTTGTTGAACCAGGTGTCCGGTGTGGTGATGCTTGGCGAATCTTCAAGAAGAGATGGCCTGATTGGGCACCACCGATTCCTGATGGAGCACCACCGGGAGCCACGATTCTGGGGGATGCAATTGAGCGCGGGTTCTCTCTGGTCACAGGCAAGTTCGGACCACAAGCTGATATGATAATTGGGCTTGAGATAGTTCTGCCATCTGGCGAGATGTTCCGAACGGGATCATGGGCACTTGAGGGCGCAAAAGCATTCTACAGGTGGGGCGTGGGTCCTAACCCTGACGGTCTGTTTCTCGGTTCTCAGGGGTCCATGGGGATAGTCACCAAGGCAGCCATCAAGATAGTGCCTCACCCTCACTTCAAGACTATTGTGGCCTATGGTGGCGACAGTTGGGAACACATAATCGAGCCTGCTTGGGAGATCGGGACACATGAGATGGGCATCGCCGAGAACACTGTTATGGTCCAAGGTGGAAACTGGCCTCTGGTAATGACGCGATGGCCCAAGACTAACGTTCCCTTGGACTACAAGTTCTACGAGAAGATAGGCATTGACGAGTACTGGATGAACAGCGAGGTCTGGGCTTGGTCTCAGGAGGAGCTTGACTTTGTGCTAAAGCGAATCGATGAAACCTACAAGGAGTATGAGGTCAAGAAGAAAACGAAGTGTCCTCAGCAGAGTCTGCACCCCAAGCAGATTGCTTCCAGATTGAAGAAGCCTAACCTAATTGCTGTCCCATACGGGCTCTATCAGGCAGGGTTCCTTTTCATTACTTGGTATTGCCCATGGTTGGAGAGCCCCAAGATGATGGAAGAATACTGTGCTGCAATGGAGAACTACGGCTTCCCGCCAACAATGTGGGTGGCGTCAATCGACCATGCTAGACAGGCCATTGTGATGCCAATTCTATGTTTCGACAGCGACGAGAAGGGGATCTATGACAAGATCCGTGAGTTCAATCTGGAAACGACGAAGAGCTTCCTGAAGCAGGGCTGGATCAACTACAGACCAGACCCATTTGTGCACGCCCCTGAAACCTTCACAAAGGCAAAGGAGTACTATAGGATGCTTGTGAAGTTCAGGAAAGTCCTGGACCCGAATCTTATACTACATCCGGGCCGATTGGCAATCCCGTGGGGGACGGTTACAGACCTGCCAAACCCATTGGAGGGGGAATAGGAAATGGAAACACCAACACAACATAAGTTTCAAAAGAAAACCACAACTTGCTGGAGTGATTGCAATGACTAGTCTAGAGGACCTTCGCAAAATCAATGCACGCTGCATCCACTGCCGTGCTTGTCAATATGCTTACTCCAATGAACCGGACAGAGAGGGTGAGTCAGAGGACTTCACAGGCATGCTATTGTCGTGCCCCTCAGGCAACATCTATGGCTGGGAAGGCTACTTCAACAGTGGAAGGATGTGGATTGCCAGAGCCTTTCTGAATGACGAGATTGAGCCGAGCCAAGAGATGCTCGAAGTCATAGAGGCCTGCACCACTTGCGGCCTATGCGCAGAGCAGTGTCCCAACCTAATCGATACTGTTGACGTGATTGAGGAACTAAGGGCAGCCATCATGGAAGCCGGAGTGGAACCCCTCAACAGGCACAAAGTCATTGGTGACAGAGTAGAGAAGGAGGAGCTTAGGAACCCTTACAATGAACCGAGGGAAGATCGTACGGCTTGGTTTGACGGAGTGCTCAACAAGGAAGACGCGAAAGTGGCATACTACGTCGGATGCACAGGTGCCTATAGGCAGCAGCACATAGCGAAGCACACTGCGAGCATCCTTAGAAAGATTGGGATTGACTTCACTGTTCTGTCAGACGAGGTCTGCTGCGGATCTCCAATCTTGCGAACCGGTCAGAAGGACACCTTCAAGAAAGTTATGAGAGAGAACTTGGAGATGTTCAAAGACTTCGACATGTTGGCCTTCTCATGCGCAGGATGTTACAGAACATTCAAAGTTGACTATCCAAAGCAGAGCGGCGAACCATTGCCTTTCGAAGTAAAGCACACTCCTGACATAATCTTTGACCTCATTACTGCTGGCAAGCTCAAGATAGAGAAACCCTACAACAAAAAGGTCACATGGCACGACCCCTGTCACACCATACGGCATATCGGTCTAGCAATCGAAAAAGAGATCCTTCAGAAGTCTGACAACTGGCTCATTGACAGTAGAAAGGCCAAGAAGGCAAAAGAGGCTTGGTACCATCGGCCGCGTGAAGTGATGGCGGCCATTCCTGGTCTTGAGCTTACTGAGATGTACAGAATCAAGGGAGACAGCTTCTGCTGCGGAGCAGGTGGTGGGGTGAAGACGCAATTCTCCGAAATGGCCATGGAGACTGCTCTAGAGAGAGTCAGAGAAGCCGCCTCAACTGGTGCTGAGGTATTGCTGACCAGTTGTCCGTTCTGTATAACGAACTTCAGCGACGCAGTTAAGGAGCTTAAAAAGAGGGAAGAGGAAACAGGCGAGGATTTGTCAGCCGTCGGCTCAAAGCTCGAGATAGTTGAGCTTCTCGAACTACTGGATCAGCTAATCGAATAAGAGGCCTATGTGGCCCTGCCATACGCAGGGCCACCTCCTTGCTCTTGAAGACTGCAACAACCTGGAACAGACTCAGAGTTCCTTCAGAGTCAATGTAAGAGGAATCATTGCTTCGACGGCAAGTGTCAGTGTGAATATTGCTGGAAAGAACGACCCAGTCAAGTCGGTCAAGTAGCCGACAACTGCTGGCCCAAGGAAGCCGCAGAAAGCGCCTATTGAGAAGAATATGCCGCTGGCAACTCCTGTGTAATCTGCTCCCACATCCTGCAAGTCCATGAGAACCACAAGTAAGAGAGGCATAGAAGCGCCGCTCGTCACGCCATATGCAATCAGGGCTAGAGTGAGAACAGGGCCACTTGCCAGCCCGGCAACAGCCATGCTTATTCCCTCAAGCAGGAGGACAATGACAACCACTGGCTTTCTAGAACCTACCACAGCCAGCCCTGGAATGGCAGAACTTCCCAACAGACCTACCCAACTCGGTAAGGAGGATAGCAGCCCCGCATCTGCAGAACTTAGTCCTTTGAGTTCTAGTAAGGTCGGTAACCAGTTCGTGAACCCATAAAAGACGAGGAATGATGAAGATCCAACAATGCAAACGATCCAGACTTGTCTGTGGCCAAGAAGCTTTCGTGTCGTTTCTCTCAGCGGTTGGATTATTCCCGAGGCTTCGTTCGTCCTCTCTGGTACTGTCACCAGCAGGATCCAAACTACCATAGTCAGGAACCCGATAATCCCATAGGCGACAAAGACATTGCGCCAGGTACCGACCAAGGGGAGGATAACGGAATTCGTAATAGCCAGTGAAACGCCAGAACCAACTATCGAGCCAGTCATATATATGCCAGAGGCTATTCCGCGCTCTCGTCCCTCAAAGAACGATGCAATCACCTTCGCCAGCCCAACTGAGATTGTGGGTCCGCCGAATCCAAAAAGGAACACAGTCAGGAACAGCGTTTCGAAACTGAATGCAAACGCCCGAAGAACCGCAGACATTGAGGTGAGCAGGGCTCCAGCCGCAATCATCTTCTTCTGGCCTATATGATCAATGATGATACCTATGGGAATAGACAGTGGGATGTACATCAGAATGACACTCCCAATGATAACACCCATCTCCGAATAACTCAGTGAAAGTTCGGCGGATATTGGAGTGACTAGAGGAGGAATCGAGGTCAGAATCAAACCGAAGGAGAAGTAGACGAGCCATGTTAGTAGCAGGATTAGCCACTTGTATTGGCTTCCTGTAGTTAACGCTTCGTCTTCCATTTTAGGCAATCACCTTAAAGAACTGACAATGCATTTCGTTCAGCGATTTCCACAATGTGCCGGATTTGAAAAGGGAGTTGAAGTCTCAATCTGATCTACGCAACGTTAGGCAGAAGAGGCTCGAGATACCCCTTCAATTCTAGGGTGATTACCAACCATACCCAGAAGATGGCTGTAAAGGCTGTCAGAATCTCAGGTATCGCCATGCCTGTCCATGGAACGGTTCCGTTGAAAGTGCCCCACCAAATGTATATCGACAGAAACGGCAGCAGTAGAGAGATTAGGCAGAACCATCTTAGGCGCGGAAACCTGAGCCATACTAGCCCCACAAACCACATGCTGAATGGAAAAGTTGTGAATAGTCCTACGGACACATTGTAGTGAATTGGATTGAAATTCTCTGAGAAGATTCCGATTGCTGTGAGGAAGCCCGCGGCGACCAAGAACGGTATCATAGCTATCCTTGTGGGGAGGTCTTTGATCTGCCTCATGAAGCCAAGAGAAACCAGGAGCAGAAGAATACCCGTAGTGATGAGACCGGCATTGAACACAATTGCTCTAACCAGTGGATTTGGTCCGATGTCTGTTCTGGTATAATGGCCAAGATCGCTGAGCGCGTTGGTCACCCAGTCGAAGTTTGGTGATAGACCGATTGAGATTACTATGCAGCAAAGAGCAATCAGAGGTGCCACGTACCCGACCAATGCCCCTCTAGGCAGGCACCGAACCTTCTCAAGAAGTGACATGGCCGCGGTGTGTAAGTTGTGGTATATAGATGCATATGTTCTGGTCAGTTTGCGACCTTGAAGACCTCAGACAAACAAGATTAGTTCTTAACAGTTCATATTGACAATCCCTCAGGAGTGTGTATTCTTGTGAATGACACCGGGAGATACATCATCATAACTATAGCAATTATGTTCACCCTCACTCTTGCATCACTTGTAGCACCAGTTTCGGCCGTCAACCCCACCATTACCGAAAATCGGTATGTTCAGGAGCTTCTACCAGACGGGAACAACCGTACCTACGTATATTACGATGGTTTGCCAACGAGGTCGGACTCTCGAACATACCTTAGTGTTGCGGATGGAGTAAGCTACTGGAGATACTGGTACGGAGCTACTTCTTGGTCATATTCTGGCTCCGGCTTGACGTTCCCCGCCGAGCGTCACTTCATATGGCAAGGTGGGAATTCAATCACACAAGGGCCTTTGGGGAGAAGCTTCAACCTTCCCTCCTTTTATGACTTCTATGGTGGCTCTGGTGAGCCTGTAGCAATGAACTCCAGCGTGGTCCAGCGTTCATTTGGCCTGAATCTGGGTCAGCACAAAACAGTCGTCATGGAACAGGGGTATACATACTTCGGGGTTTTGACCCTCGGCAACGAGGAGTTTGTACATCTAACTGTTGCTTCGCGGCAGGACTCAGTAAGCTGGAGTGCTTCGATTGTTGATCCTCAAGAGCGCCAGATGGGCTCTACATCCGGATCCGGTGGAGATGTGGCCGTAATTCCGTTCATGCCCTCAGGTGGGGGAACCTACGTTGTAAAGTTCACAGTTTCACCTAGCACCACGGGTCCAGTTGTCATGGATGTTCTCCCAGAGGCAATCTCACCTCGATGGATAGCTCACGGCGAAGTGGTCCAAGGAGTCCTCTCGGAGAGCGAGTGGGCTATTAAGGACGGTTCCAACGTAGTCCATTCCGAGAAGGCACCCACAGTTCATACCTACAAGTTCAGGTCGCCAATCGACCAGTTAGCCAAAATGGCATTCTCGTTCAACCAGCCTGAATTCTCAATCTCTCCTGTTGGAGTACAAGCTATGATCTCAAGCGGAGCGTTCGAGGCGGTATCGCAAAGGCTACAGAGATTCTCTAGAACTTACACCTCCAACGGCGATACGTTCTACTACCAGTCAGGCCGAGATGAAACCTACTACATCAGTGTCATTGGATCAGGGAATGGGGAGTACACTCTGTTTCATGAGCTTCTGGATTCAGCGAATCTTCCAGTCAACGAAGACTTCTATTTGGAGAACACTAATGCCTACACTGAAAAAAGAGGCTATAACCTGTTTCTTGAACAGGATGGAATACTAAGAGTGAACCACACATGGTCATCAGGAGTCACATGGCACTGCTGGTCAGTGACCGAGGAAATGCTGTATGTCGATCATAACCCTGTTTCCAGTGGCCAATTTCAGAACTCTGCCTTCTACTATCTACCTGCTGGACACTATGTGGTTGAGGCAACTCTCAGTTCAGGTGCGAACGGAAAGTATGAATTCAATGTGGGAGCCATATCTGATGATTCATCAGTGGATGCGGTTTCCAGTAACTCGGCTGGCTATAGAGTGCCTGCGAGTGCTCCTGATTACTTCAACCTGACAATCTCACTCATGACACAAGATAACATCACTGTCACAACTCAGTATCGACTGTTTGATGTATTCGGCAACACCCTGTCTAGTGGAACGACTGTCCAAGGCAACATCCAGAGTGGTGGGTCCTGGATAGCCAACCCAATCAACCAGACGTTTCTATCTCCCTTCATCACATCCTACACAGATATCATAATCGCCCTGAGCCCTATAGAGGTGTTGAACAACACTGCGGGTCCTGGAAATGAATATATCAACTACACCGTTAACTATGAACTCGAATGGTTAAAGGACAACTCTTGGCACTACGAGGGAATTGGCCAGATTGCACTGTCAGAAACAGGTGGGTTTCATAGCTTCACCCTTCCGGATCCTGGTTCGGCCTCTGAAACATACCGTCTTGAACTGACTGGGCCCATCGGAGTCTGGTGGAACGTTACTGTGAATGTTACGGACGTATCTAGCCACACGTTCAGTGCCCGGCAACTGTTCCATAATGTTACTCAATACTTGCCATGGGGAAGTCTCTCTGATACATTCTCGGGATCTACATCTGGCTTCATGTCACTCCAGTTCGGTACAATAAGCAATCACACAGTGTTGTCGTTCTCGGTCAACAGAGCATTGGTTGCCGAGGGATTCCTGTACGTCGAGTTCCATCCTCTTGCCACGAATGAGTATGTTGGAGCAGAGTCGCTAATAGGAAGGCCGCTGGGGCCCCTAGACTTTCTAGCTCAGAACCCTCTGATAATCGTCGGTGCTGGCGCTGTGATAGTCGTCATTGCAGGAGTGGTATTCTATAGAAGAAGAACCGCACTCTAATGTCGGACTGCTGGCCTCGTGCCAGCGGTCCTACAGGCCACCCATATCAAGCAGACCCCAGACTCGGTGCGTCCGAGTGAACAAGACTTAGGAGACCTCAGCATCGTTGGGGTATCAGAAGCATCTCCTGAATTCAAGGGAATGTATCTGTAATTGGATAGCTAGTGAGGTGGTCACCATTAGGTTCAGAAGAAAATGTGTGCTTGTCACGGGCGCAAGTGGAGGAATCGGTCGTGAAACGGCCCTACAATTCTCGAAGGAAGGGGCCAACATCCTTGTGAACTATCATTCATCACCTAACAAGGCGGATGCGACTGTGGAAGCAGTGAGAGAAACAGGCACCGACGCAATCTCAGTCAAAGCAGACGTTTCAAGCCCTCAGGAAGTACTGGAGATGGTCGACACATGCATTGAGAGATTCGGCCGGTTAGACATCCTTGTGAATAACGCGTCGCAACATCCACCCCCAAGCTTCGACCTTGACAAGCCAGACTGGTCATTATGGAAACGGATGGTGGAT
>LRSK01000203.1 GCA_001563325.1 Candidatus Thorarchaeota archaeon SMTZ1-83 | reverse complement strand
GTTTCCATGTATGGTCTCTAAACTATGGTGGATTCAAACAGAGGACAGAACAGGAAATGACTATGTCTATTTCTTCCGCCTAGGACCCGAAGATTTCGCTGGGAGATATTCTTCTTCTATGTAACTTAGGAAAATCTTCGCCATCTTTCAACATTCATTTTACAGAATGAGAATAACAGCTCAAAGAAATCCGATCTACCGGGCTGAACTACCGGCCCATGTCGTGGTAGGCTGTTCGTTCTTGAACGGTTAAAAGAATTGTGGAGCGGGCTCTATTCAGAGGGGCTTTGGACTCACTGGGATTCCTATTTCATGGTGGCGTTTGATTCCCTATATCTCCATTCTTCGAAATTGCACCACCACAATCACAGAAACCACAAGAATCATCCCACAACCTGCAAGGAACCACACAAGTTGCTTGCCAACATACTCCCTGTGTGCTAGCTCCTTCTCCTCCCTGTGTGCTAACCACTCATCTACTATATCCTGTTCAGTGTTGCCCGAGAAGGTGTTGTTCTCCACAGTGTTGAATTCTGATTCATCATCTAGGTAGATGCCAATCTCGTTGTTATTGCAGATGTTGTCCACCACGAAGTTGGAATCTGATTCCTCGAGGGAGATGCCAATGTCGTTGCCACCAGGGTGGGGGGTTACCACACCATACCACGACGGGGGGATACAAATCCCCCTGTTGTTGATGCAAGTGTTGTTGACCACGGTGTTGTGATCTGATTCACCAAGGGAGATGCCTACGCTGTTGTTACAGCAGATGTTGTTCTCCAAGATGTTGTCAGCTGAACCAGAGAGGTGGATACCAATCCCGTTGTATTTGCAGGTGTTGTTCGCCACGGTGTTGTAACCCACGAACCCGAGGTGGATGGCAATAACTCTATTGCTGTTGCAGGTGTTGTTTGCCACGATGTTATAATCTGAACCTCCCCCGAGCGCGATACCATGGTCGATGCTGGTGCAGGTGTTGTTCGCCACGGTGTTAGAATCCGAGTTACCGAGGACGATGGCATTAAGGTTGAAGAGGCAAGTGTTGTTGACCACGGTGTTGTGATCTGATTCACCAAGGGAGATGCCGTGCCAATTGCTGTTGCAGATGTTGTTGACTAGCTCACCGTTGGTGACATTATTTAGGTAGATTCCAGTACCATCAGTACCATACATGGTGTTAACGCATGCACCAGTAAGATTGCAATTGCTTATAGTGAAGCTGACTCGTGTATTGCTGATGCTTATGAGGTTGCCCCAATCAACGACAATATCCAACCCATCGATTATGAACGGATTCTCCGGAGAACCATCGCCAGGCCATCCCTCTAGCAGAGCTGTGTCAGAGAAGTTCGCATCCCCATCGATAGCTATGACAGCATGTGGAGGTGGTGGAGGCGGTGGCGGTGTGTATGGCGGCGGTAGCATCAAATAATACACTAGACCGCTTGTCATCAGGATGAATGTGAGGCTCACAGCCACTAAGATAGGATTGGGTCTAGAATACAGGGTCAAATCCTTCAATGGGCCTGGAGGTAACGGGCAAACTCAAACAGGTACACACCTAGCTCTGTTGGCGGCATTCCAGGTGGGATGCCTATCTCCCACTCCTCCGCCAGGGTACGAAGGGTCTCTGTACACTGGGCCTCCAAATCGCAGGTGCCACATTCCCCCTCGTGTACATACCAGTTCTGAACGCCGATCTTGGGAGAGAAGATGATGTATGTCGGTGAGTCATAGGCATGACAATATCCCTCGGCAATACCATATCGAGCACTCAGACGATCTATCTTCACCCTGTTGACTGATGCAGTATGTTCTATGAGCTTCTTGATTCGATTCTCTGCTGTCTTCTGCTCCATGCTCACAAAGGGTCTTGACAACTTCAGGTCTTTGGCAATCTCTGACGGTCGGTCCTTCTGACGCCTTCTGAGCCAGATCAGGGTCTGTTGCTTGGTCGGGTAGCGTAGAGTTGGAAACACCATCTCTCCTCCATGGGTTAAGCTTACTCGCTTAACAAAGTTAAGCAATATTACTTAACACTTTGTAATAAATCCTTCGGCGTCCTAGAGTTCACGATGCAACAAGACTAGCCAATACGAAGATCTACTGGGCTGACCTGCATGCCCGTATCTAATTTAGCCACGGACCCGAACGCCGTGGACCTTCTTATGAGCCCAAGCGTATTGGCGAAGTTTGGCTGATGCGCCATAACCACAGGCCGCGCATTTCTTATGCCTGACATGGTATGCCCTTCTACCGCATCTTCTACATCGTATGTGGTGTGGATTGTTTTTCTTGCCTTTTGAGGGTGTACCCTTTCCCATGCCCATCTACTCCTTCTTGCCCTGTTTAGGCGGCGGTGATACAATGACCACATTGTCACCTCTGACGATCACATTAGCGACCTGTGTCACTGTCTGCTCACCAGTTTCGGCATCGAATGAGATTTCTTCTGCATCCTCTAATACAAGATTCAGATGCTGGTCGTAGCCGCGCAGACGACCCTTGATCTTTTTCCTGCCTTTCAGCTCAACGAGCACCTGCGCTCCAATCGAGTTCTGTAGGAGTTCCATAGGCCGACCTGCATTCATTTGCTTCACCAACGTAGAAGAAACGTCATGAGGCCTCAAGCCTGTGACGTTAGCGCTAGTTTTCGGACATGGCTTAAAA
The DNA here is from genome assembly GCA_001563325.1 of Candidatus Thorarchaeota archaeon SMTZ1-83. The sequence goes on along the minus strand of LRSK01000203.1, from coordinate 2,954 downwards.
ACATGACGATGGAGCTTATGCAGTAAAAGCCCTTATTGAGGCCAATTCGCAGCCTTGAAAAGGACTAGTGGTTTCCTACTATAAAATGCCGAAGATAGAGCGAATAAAGAAACGTCATCTATTGAAGAAGCGGGATCAAAAAGAGTACATGGACCGCATAGAGAACGAGCTAGGTGCACAGCCAACAAGTCTCGACCCCAAGGTGAAACTTGAGGAAGGGATTCTCGACACTGGAGAGCGCATAATTCTCTATGAAGGTGAAATAATCTTCTTTGAAGACGATGGCCAGCTACTCCCCACACTCCATGCCCTGCTACGTGGAGTCATCTCAATCCCTACCGTGACAGTTGATATGGGCGCAGTGAGGTTTGTTGTCAATGGTGCCGACATTATGCGCCCTGGAATCACAAAGGTTGCAGATGGAATAGCATCAGGATCAGTTGTTGCAATCGTTGACGAACGGCATGGCAAACCCCTCGCTGTAGGGGTGTCCAAGATGTCCACAGAGGAGCTAAGAGCCGCATCTGAAGGAAAGGTCATTATGTCAAAACATCATGTCAATGATGCATTATGGAACTTTGGCAAAGGCTAGTAGTCCTCGTCATCAAATTGCGCTTTGATATGCTCCATAGCGGATTTGTATACCATCTTAGCTAGATCGACATGCAGTCCACAGTTCTTGGCGAAACGGTCTCGGGCAAAACCCGGCTTCCTAGCGTCTATGTCCTTTTTCACTATATCATTGATAGACTTATACTCTCGATCGAATAAAGTCCGAATCTCCTCTCTTGAGAGATATCTACCTGGGCCATCTTCCAATAATAAGCGCAATGCGAAGATGTCTGATCCTGCCAGATCTTTTCGAACTCCATATTTGAGTTGATAGCTGAGGGTTTCAAACCTTCGTGCCAGTTTCTTTCTCTTCGTAGCTCGCAGAAACTCACTAATACTCCAAGAAATATTGCTGGAGATTCTTACAAGTGCCTCAAGGTCTCCCTCGCCTATGTCACTCCCAATTGGTTGTTTGCCTTCACTGGCGTCTCTGGCAGCTGCTTCAGTACGTGCAATTGTTTCCTCTACACTCATTTCGTCGAGCCAGCCATGAAGCACCAACTTCTTGAATTCATCTCGACGCTGCTTGAATCTTATGTATCTTTCATCAGGCGGGTCAAGCTCAGCTAACCTGAGTTCTATCTCTGTCGGAATCAAGGCTCTTGGACGGATTCCCTGAGGCAGGCCGAAAGTCAAAAGCATCTCAACAAACTTGGACTGCTCTGTGTCTGGCCTCATATCCTTCAAAGTGTCTCTGACGGCAATGAACTCTAGAATGTTCAATCCAGACGTAACTGCTGCTTTTGCCTCTTTGCTTATCTTGAATTTGCCATTCTTGGCCTCAAAGACTCCCTGTCCAACAAGCCAATCAAACAACTTCAGGAATATATTGGTCATACTCTTTGCATAACCCTCATTCACATGTCCTCTGAAGGTTGCTTCCGCGAATTTGAGGAATCCAGATAGTGACGCTTCTTTGGTGAATGGTTTCCCATTGACCGCCTCCCTCATCATTAGACTTGAAATAAGCGCCGGATGAAGCTCTCCTGGACGAAGTGGGTCTATTGGCCTATGAAGAAGCGTTTCCTTGAGAGTTTCGATATCTCTAAACTGCATGGTTGGGCCATCATATACTAGATAGACCTGTCCCCCGTGCTTGGAGAGATAGTACTCTCCTATTCGACCTGCAATCTGTAAGTATCTTGATCTTGACACCAAGAAGTACATGCCCGTGCCAAAAGCGATTATGACACAATCGAATGGAAAGCTGATTCCCGAAGTGATGCCTGTAGTGGATACAACAGTCTTGATTGTTCCATTCTTGATACTTCTCTCCAAACGTTCACGAACCTCAACATTTAGTCCTGCATGATGAAATGCAACCCCATGAATGAGAGTTTCCTTTAGTCTTGATGTGACAGGTAAATCCCTCTCAGGACCAAGTATCATTGAGATTGTGTGTTCAGGGATTGGTCGAGGATGCATCTGCGCCATGTACTCTGCTATCCCTTCAGCTGCATCACGTGTTCCTACAACAATAAGCACAGCACTATCTTTGTAATCTTCCATATGTTCAAGTACTGCATCAAGAGGGTCTCTTTTCCGAGAGATGCCAAGTTGAGTACCATCGCTGCTCTCGATGACAAAGCCATCATCTCCCTCGCAAACGATGAACTCGTCTGGAGTGAGCCTCACACTTGGACGGAATATCTTGGCATCAAGCCAGTCAGCAATCTCACCAGTTTTGCCAAAGCGTGAAGACAGGGTAAGCAGCTGTGTCCTATCCTTCAACTGAGTGATCAGACAATCAAGCTTCGTGCTTCTATCCGTACCAAGACTTTGGGGTTCCTTTCTGACCATTGCGGAGTCTAGTTCAGTCAGTTCATCAATAACAGCAAGGCCAATATTGTCAGTCCAAGGTGTGTCCTGCAGAACAGCAGAGAGAGATGACTCAAGGACTGACACAACAAGTCCTGCGTTTTGAAGCTCGAAGTCAGTAGCTTTATGGGAGCCATCATGTCTCACAACAGAGTAGCCCAGATTTTCAAACAGCTCTCGATACTCATCAATGACCTGAGTGTTGAGTGATGTATATGGAGTCAGGTAGAGACATTTCACCCCTCTTTGTAGCCTGATTAAAATTACAATCATTGCGAGGAAGGTCTTTCCTGAACCCGGGGGCATCTGGATGACAAGGTTGCCATCGACATCACCAACCTCCTTGAGGAACTTCTCTTGGGCTGGAAGCAGTCTTGTGAAATTTTTGTGTTTTAGGAGAACCTTTGCTGCCTTCTGAATCTCGGTATCAACGGCAGTTGGACCCTGCATACCCGCTATCGCAGAAAGTGCAAGTCGTCCTTCATGCGTGATTGTGAATTTCCTATTCTTCCTCCCTCTGACAC
>LRSK01000202.1 GCA_001563325.1 Candidatus Thorarchaeota archaeon SMTZ1-83 | reverse complement strand
TCTCAGGCCCGGCCTCAACAGACAGGTCAGAAGACTCATCGATAATTGTCCATGTCTTGGATGAGAACGGAGACCCCATTCTACTCTCGGAACTGTCCCTTCTGATGGAGCTTGGCGGCTCTTTTGGTGTCGTTGACCATACGAACAGAACGACCTGGGACGCTGCAGACCTCTCATTGTCCACGTTGGGCCTACAGACTGGGGAGTACTCGCTGAACATCACAGTCTTGGATTCCTCAGAGCGCTTGGGCTCTGCAATCCTGTATCGCTTCAATGTGACCACAGTCACAGCACTTGTGGAGAACTTCCGAGATCTACCGGGACTTGTCGCAGAGGAACACAGCGTTGAAATGTCCCTCATAGACTCTCTGAGTCTGCCTGTCCTAGATGTGGTCCTCTGGGTGAGCGTCTATGACCCAACAGGACGGGAGATCTATGGTAGCCTTCTCACAGAAAGGACAGCAGTGAATTCGCCCGATGGCACGATTGCCGTATCTTGGACACCATCTCTCACTGGAAACTACACCCTTCTGGTGTCATATGATGGAGATGGATGGAAGGCCATAACCGGCGTCACCATAGTTGTACTGACTCGTCGAGTTACAGTACTTGAGATACAGGGTGAGATGATGGCCACATATCCCGAGCAGGTTGAGTTGACGGCTACGCTCTCCGGGGGCATTGGTAGGATCTCTGGAGCCACACTCCAGATTCTAGACCTTCTGGATGGAGAGATTGCCTTTGAGGACTGGCAGGTGACATCTGTGCGCGGGTCTGTGACCTTTGACTTGGGGGCTTTACTCGGTGGAAGACACAACATCAGCATCGCCTATGCTGGTTCCGACCAGTTCGCACCGTGCCAGGTTCAGACACTCGTGACGGTCTATCCCTTGGTCGAAGTCAGTGTTGATGGACAACTAGCCGTCGGGATGAACTCTACAGTGACAGTGACCATAGACGTTCAGGGAGTTTCCCCCGACTGGGAGGGGCATTTGAGGGTACTTGTTCTTGCACCTAGCGGTGGTTTCCTTCAGAACCTATCACTGTCAGCTGTATCCGGGTTTGAATCAGAGATACATCTGGTTCCAGCGTTCGAGGGTGTCTATCAGCTCAATGTGACTCTCACAGGACTTCCTACTGGTGAACCAATGACTAGTCTTCACGCAGTCATTGCCACTGTTCCGCCTCTTGAGATTCCGCTGGATGCAGGCACTGGATCTGTGGCAGGTGGTGGTGCCATTGTGTCGATTGTAGGCGCGCTACTGTGGAGAAAGAAGGAGAGCCTTCTAGCACTACCTGTGGAGTGGGAGGGATGACAAAGAACGGTTAGGGTCGTGGGCAGCTGCACAAAACTTGGTCAAAGTTGGACACTGATCAACTAGTCGTTTGAGGAGATCTGTATGGGCTTATATAATGCGGAGCAGCACCATCACTCTGAGGTTGACACGACACGTACCTGACCTCACAGAGTCCACCCAGTGCCGTTACCTGGGAGTACTTCACTCTGGTGTCCAAGTTTGTACAACTTACAATGAACGGTCGACTTGCGATGTCACGAGACGACGCGAAATAGGGCTCTCCACCGGAGGGTCATCGTGGGAGGCTGGGCTGGTGAGAAAGGAGGACAATGTTGCTGAGTCGATAGTGAACTCTGTCTACGGGCTATTTGAGAGGCCGGATTCTGAGGCACAGTGAGAATTTTCAGACCACAGTAGTCGAATTACAGTAAACACTCCTTGTTTCGAATACAACTTACTATAAAAATTTCCGAGAATCTTAACGAAGTTGAACAGAATAGTAAGAATAAGAGAAATATTTATAACGATTATGATGGCCTGTCATTATAGTGACGAATATGGAAGGCGCTCTAGAGGCATACGTGTCCCGTGAGATTCCCAGAAGATATGGAGAGCACTCTATCGTGGACGTAAACAAGGTCCTGCCGGGTCGAATTCTTGTCGACTTCCACTTCAAGAAGAGTGACAACACTCACGTTTTCGTGGAAGTTATCGCCAAGAAGATAGGGCGTACCATGCTCGACCGAATTATCAACACGTACGCGGCAATCTCCAGTATTGAACCCACATTGAAGAGGTTTGAGCTGGTCGTGGTCGGCCGTGACATAGAAGACTCCGTCAGAGAGGAGCTTGCAGGGATTCCAGTGAAACTGCTGACATTCGAGCAGATCGGGGTAACAAGTGAAAAGGCTCATGACCTGAGAAGATTGGAGCTACAGACGCAGCGACAACCTCCGCATCTTTCGCCGAATGAAGCTAAGCTGGTTGCCATATGTGAGGCTGAGAACAAGACCATCATTCGTCCTTCTGACGTTCAGGAGGTCTTAGACTGTACGCCGAGTTATGCGTATCTACTGTTACATAGCCTCAGGAATAAGAACTGGATAGAGCGAGTTTCTCAGGGTCTGTACCAGTTCATCCCCCTAAGCTACGGCTACCCCGATAGAATACGACCCACAAATCCCTACGTTGTAGGCGCCTCTCTCATAGAGCCCTACTACTTCAGCTACTATACATCCAACAGCCATTATGGACTCACAACGCAGGTTCCCTACACAGTATTCATTGCTACCACCAAGAAGAAGCCAGATTTCGAATGGTCAGGCGCCAATTTCAAGTTCATAACCCTGTCTAAGGACAAGTTCTTCGGTTACAGAAAGGAAGTCGTTTACGATACTTTGGTGAATATGGCCGAGCCAGAAAAATCACTGGTAGACTCCTTCGACAAACCGAAGTATGTCGGTGGATTAGAACAGCTGACTCGGATTGCATGGCGGGGGATGTCCAGACTCAACAGGGATAAGATTGTCAAGTATGCGGTAAAGATGAAATCCCACTCACTGATCCAGCGATTGGGCTTTGTTATCTCTTTTCTGTCCGAAGAAGGCCTTGTGGAGCCGCTATCACCCAAACAAGAGAGTATGTTACTTGACCATGTGGGAGGATCTGTCATATACCTGGACTCCAGGAGGCCAAGGACAGGCAAGATGTCCAAGACGTGGAGAATAATCAACAACGTCCCACGATCTCAGCTGCTAGGCGAGATTGAGATAAGGTGAGCTATTGTGCTGGAGAGAAGACAAGTAGCTCACTATGCCAGCTCAGGCGGGGTGCGGGAAGACATCGCTGAGCGGGACATCATTCTAACCTACGTCTTACGTATCATGTCAGAAAGTGTGCTTCCGAAACTAGCCTTCAAGGGCGGAACTTGCTTAAAGAAGGTCTATTTTGGGAACATAGGTCGATTCTCGATGGACCTCGATTTCACAGGCCTTAATACAAGGCCTGAGGAGCTCAAAGAAGAGATCAACGACCTTTTGAACGACAAGAGCTGGTATGACATAGATTTCACAATAGAGGACGAGAACCTGACTCCGGAATCCTACTTAGCTGAGGTCAGATACGCACATGCCTGGAATCAAGGACCTATCTTCAAACTTCAGGTCAGCTTTCGAGAACAACCAGTCTTTGCTCCGGCAGAGCTTCCTCTACACAGTGAGGTTTACTTCAAGTACTGTGAGTTCCAGAGTCTTCACGTACAATGTATGAAAAGGGATGAGGTTCTGTCTGAAAAAATCAGGGCGGCGTTTCAAAGAGTCAGCAGTAGAGACCTGTATGACCTATACCTATTCGCAGGTCTACCTTATGATAGAGATACCATCAAGAAGCTAGTGGTGCTAAAATGCTGGAATGTAAGAGACCCATTCGATCCAGAATTGTTCCTTGATCAGGTGGAAAGAGGTGCCTATGACTGGGATGATCTCAGAAGTCTCGTCCGAAGAGAACGCCTGCCCTCAGAAAGGGAGATGGTTGCAGAGGTAGTGGACGAGTACCAGTATCTAGAAAACATGGATGACGAACTATCCAAGATCATAGGGGACTCAAGAGCACATAGGGAGAATGATCTTGTAAACAAAGTACTAGCCGATCTTAGAGATGAGAAATGACCCGATAGATTCTCCATAGCACGAGTTCTATGAAGACCCTTAAAACTCGGCTCTGTGTGAACCCGTCCAGCATTAGCGGGTTGGGGTCTCGTCCGAGTCACAATGAGAAGGTGATTCCATGGATGTCCGATTGCGCAGGGCAAGCAGATTACTTGCCTTGACAGCAGCGATAGTGCTCATCACAGCACTGTCATCCTACTGGCTGACTGGTCCGCCGGTTTTCTATTCTTGGAAGAGGGAGGGCTCAATCCTGTTCTCCGAAACTGGAACCAAGGTCAGACTGCCCTGGGTTTCCAACTTCACCTTCGAGGCAGAACGTGACCCATCGACAAACGACACGAGAATTATGGCAATCATAGATGGCGATACCAAACAAGTAATCCTGATATCGGAAGACTCGGCGGTGGCTTGGAACCGGACGGGCTACCTCGCGTCCAGCCCTTGGGGGTTCTCCTTCCGCTATAACGAAACACACCCGGTCAACAGCACTGCTCCGACGACTTACATTCTCCGAATGATCTGGAACGCAACTCTGACGTTCATGCCCGAGAGTAGCACCAGTAACGAGCTTGAGGTGGGTCTTACTCTCTCAATCCGGTTCACTCAGATTGCGAAGAAACTAGATCCTGCTGTCTTCGGGTATGCCATTGCGGCGGAGGCATCACTAGGGATTGTTTCTGCAGCCGTTCTCTATTCTAAAGACAAACTTGTCGTCATTGAGTGAGTGCTTGAAATGCAGTAGTGATTAACAGAGCTAGCGAAAGAAGAAGACCCGTTCCACACTCGTTGCGAAATGAAGTTCATGACATATCAGCTGTACCAGCAGTACTGCTGTTCCAGAAGGCCAGAACGATTCTCTGCCTGTGCGCCTGTTGCGGCGAGATTGTACGACTCTCAGACTTGAAACTGCGCTGTGAGGGTGTGACTCCTGAAACATGGCTTGGCAAGTACGAACGAAGCGTGAGCTTGATTAGAATGATTCATTCTGTTTCTTGATTAGAATGATTTCGCTTCTCCCAACTAGCTTGCGCGACACAACTCTCGCTCGAGCGCCGCATTGCGGCTCACAACCTTTAGTGATGATAGAAACCATTCTCGGAAAATGTTATCTGGACCTCTACAAGAGATATTACATCCAATAGAATCTACATCGATTCGTTCATTGTGAACTCTACGACTTTTACCAGCACTGACCATTAGTTCCAGCTAGGAGTAATTTCAAATGGGAAAGCCAAACATTGAGAAAATGGAGAGAAAGAGGGACATAAAGGGACTAGTAAAGGCCTTGGGGCACGAGGACCCATCTATTAGTGGAGCGGCGAGAGATGCGCTCGGTCGGATTGGTCCCCCGGCGATGAAGCACCTTCTTGGGAGTCTGAAGAAGAAGAGCAGTTCAATGCTAAAGAAGTACGGGTCGACACCTCCTGGGATAAAGATGGGGCTAGGCTTTCGTCGGGCTAGAGAGATTGGAGAACTAGAAAAGGAAGCATCGATGATACTCGCGCTACTTGAAGCAATTGGCGAACCGTCAGAAGATCCCCTTACTAAACTATTGAAGAACAAGCTCCCTTTCATTAGAGTGTCTGCTGCAGAAGCACTTGGAAGAATGAGGGTCCGAAGGGCCGTAGATCCTCTCATTCAAACATTGAGGGATCCGGATTGGAGTGTGCGAGGCGCCACGCTAAGGGCTCTTGCACAAATCAGAGATGTAAGAGCAGTAGCACCCGTCATTCAGTGTCTGAAAGACTGCTGGACGTCACCCAAGCATTTAGTATCTCAGAGAGAGTGGATCAAATCACTCGCAAGAAAGACTCTTCTGGAGCTTGCAGGTGCAGAGGCAGTTGAGCCTCTCATTCAGGCACTGAAGATACAAGACCCCGTTGTGCGCCACGTCGTGATTGAGGTTCTCGAGCGAATCGGAGATGCAAGAGCAACAGAACCTGTCATTGAATGCCTGAAAGATGATGACTTTTGGGTTCGGAGAGGTGCAGCAAAGGCCCTTCTGAAGTTCAGAGATGCTCGAGCAGTTGAGCCTCTCATTGAGGCAATGAAGCTCCCGGATTATGATGCACTTCTCACTGCGGTTGAGGCTCTTGGACTATTCGGAGATGCAAGAGCAGTACAGCCTCTTCTTAAGTTACTGGACGACGAGCATCAGGAATCCCGCGTGGCTGCCGGAAAGGCCCTGGGACAGCTTCATGCAAGAGGGTTCACAATGTCCTTGACTAGGCCAGAGATCCTTGAGCGAGTGAACTGGATATGGGAATACACACAACACGTGGATGCCCCCGAGGCGCACAAATACCATGATTGTAGTCATCACACGGACACCCCCGGAAGAAAAGACCGTGTGGAGGTCACTCTACTCTCAGAGTCCCAGATGGAATGGTGACAATGTAGTAGCACTTGCTTTCGGACACGGACGAGCGAAACTCAGCCAATGGAGTAGCCTCTGATGCCCTCCTTGAATCTCATGCTTGTGCCATCGATGAAGTGTCCAGCGTCGTGCGAGTACTGTTTTTCTTTGCGCGGCTCGCAGCCCGAAATGACATCAGAAACCATGCGCATGGCGCTCCGCTGGTTCAGGCAATACATGGACGAGCAACGGGCTGATCATCTGACCCTAACGGTTCATGGCGGAGAGCCTCTGAGTGCGGGATATGATTTCTATGATGCACTCTTTCGCGAGATTGATCGTTCCCTTCCTCGTGACAAGATGACTATCACTATTCAGTCGAACCTCTGGCTCTTGACAGACGAGCTGGCGCGCCTTTTGAGAGAGAATCGAGTCTCCATCGGTTCGAGCCTTGACGGTCCGCCCGCGATATGCGATGCTCAGCGGGGTCAGGGGTACTACGAACGGACGATGGAAGGAGTAGAGATTGCTGAGAGAAATGGCTTACGAGTCGGCTTCATTTGCACACTCACACCCACGTCTGCTAGTAGCCATAGTCAGATCGTAGACCACTTCGCATCGATGAATGCCAACGTGTCGCTTCATCCCTGTGTTCGTGGTATACAGGGCTCCGCGAATCATCACATGGTGATCTCTCCCGAAACATACGGGAAAACTCTGAACGACATTCTCGATGAATATCTTGACACTCTTGTTTCAGGTGGTCTCCTTCAAATTCCGACATTGGATTCCTATCTCCAAAGCGTGCTAGATGGACGTGCCAAGATCTGCACGTTCATGAACTGTTTGGGCGGATTCATGGCTGTAGGACCCACTGGCAATATCTACCCGTGTCAGCGTTTCGTAGGCACTGATTTCGTCATAGGGCATGTTTCTCAGATGCCGAATGAGTCCCAGCTTCGCGATTCGCCCGTTTGGCAGCGCTTCGAGGAGAGAGAAAAGCTCGTTGCTCAAGAGTGCGGTGACTGCCCCCACTTCCCGTACTGCCACGGGGGATGCCCATACAACGCACTAGCAGCTGGAAATGGCGACTTTACCTCACTTCGCGATCCCTACTGCACCGCGTATAGATCGATTCTTGACAGGATGTCCACCGAGCTTCGAGATGAGTTCTTCTCATCTACGAATCTTGGTGCTATCACAGAAGATCCTTTCCCCGTCCTGAATCGGGGAAGACTCCGCAAGGGCAGGTTGAGCATGATTGCTGATTTGAGATTCCATCCGATGCGGCTCTACGAGAACTCACGCCGTGTGCTGGCTATTCTGGCTCTTGGCCACATTCCTGGCTCCATTCTTCGTGTCAAAGCACGAGGTGCCCCTGAAGAGAGCATGAGCCTTCAGGACAGAGATTCGGCCATTTCTGATACCGCACATCGACTAACTGCGGCAGGAGTCTACCGCAACGAGGTTCTAGCGGAGAACGAGCTTCAGGAGCTTGTTCAAACGATTGACCAAGGGCAACGCCCATACAAATGCTACATCCACATCAACCTGGAATGCAACCTAGAATGCACCCACTGTTATGTGAGTCCCTCTCAGAGGAGTTCAGAATTCATCCCTGCGGAAGATATCGTCAATCTGATAAGACAGGCGGCGAGAGCTGGCTACGAGAGGATTGTCTTGACGGGAGGAGAACCATTGCTCCATCCCGAGAGAGAGAGCCTCTTGAAGCGCCTATGTTGGCTAAGGGACTACTGGAGAGAGCTCGTCAGGGAACAGAACTACACGGGAACGG
>LRSK01000201.1 GCA_001563325.1 Candidatus Thorarchaeota archaeon SMTZ1-83 | reverse complement strand
ATGGCTTGACAAGAACATCCAGAGGATATGTTGGAGTCTAGGTAGAAAGGAGTCAAGAATGACCCCAGCGACCTTGCTGTAACCTCGTTTCCTGCGATGGGATTCTAGGACAGAATACACAAGTTCCCAGCATAATCTTCGGCCGCCAATCCTGAAGAGTGGCATCTGCAATCATATAGAATCCTGCGAAACCAATCAATAGACCTGGTACGCCCCAGTTTATCAGTAACCCAACATTAAGTGCAGGAACATTTCCTAGTATCGTAATCCCAATTGGCAAGAAAGCCATCAGGATTAGCAAGCCACCAATTGAGAACTTGATTTCCCGGGACACCAACAAAATCTCCTCGGGCAATTGTGAGCATGAATGGATTTGAACTCTGTGGAAGAATCGGGTTCAAAGACGATTCTAATAATCTGACGGCTTTGTAGATTTGAATAAAGAGAGTTTGAAGGAGGGCTTTGCAGCCCACCTTCGGAAACTGGGGGTCTAGATACACCTGTGTATGACTTCGGGTCCTGCTTCCTCAAACTCTTTCCTGCTGACCCACATCTTCTGGAAGGTCTTCAGTGAGGCGAGGATGCTTCCACCAATCCAGACAGAGTACTGCCTCTCAGGTGGAGCAATGATACGGACCTCGATGTTCTCTGGGACTAGCTCGGTGATCTCCTTGTGGAGTCTCTCCTTCAGTCCTGGGAACATGGTCGAACCACCTGACAGCACAACGTTGGCGTACAGGTCACGTCGCAAGTCGACGTCACATGCCTTGATTGACTCAACGATGTGGTCGTCTAGTGGCTGGGTGTCAAGACCGATTGCGCTCGGATTGAAGAACAGCTCAGGAGCCTGGAACCTCTCAGCACCGACGGTGATTACTTCGCCGTCTGGCAACATGTAAGGCTTGTCTACACCAGCCTTGTCTGCTACTGTCCTCTCCCTCTCAGGATCAAGGGCGACGTAGCAGAGCTTCTCCTTGACATCTCGGACAATCTCTTTCTCTGCACCGCTCACAAAGGAGTAGCCTCTTTGCCTGAGCAGTCGACGCAGGTACTCAGTGATGTCACGACCTGCAAGGTCGATCCTCTTGATGGCGTGTGTGATAGCAAAGCCCTCATAGATTGGGACTATGTGTGTCACACCGTCACCAGAGTCAATAACAAGCCCCGTCGTTCTTCCGGACGCGTATAGCGACAGCACTGCCTGTGTGGCAACGTACACTGCTGGAACACCGAAGTTATCAAACATTACCGACGCCATTCGCTCCCTGTTCTCACGAGGGTTGAATGGGGCCTCTGTGAGGAGTACGGGATTCTCACTTGGGTCAACCTTCAAGTCGTTATAGAAAGTGTAACTCCATATCTTCTCGATGGCGTCCCAGTCGTCAATAACGCCGTGGGTGATTGGGTATACCAATCGCAAAACACCACGCAGGTTGATGGCCTCTTCACCGATGTAGTAGTCTCGTGTATAGTGGTCAACATCAGTCATAATTGACTCGTATCTTGGATATCCAATCAGTGTAGGCCAAACACTTCGTGGCTGATCTTCGCCGGCGTAACCATTTTTACTCAGTCCAGTGCCGTTGTCTATGACAATGGGCTTCGCGCCAAGGAACTCGTCTTCAGCCATTTTGTTTCGGTCCTCTTTTTGTTTTCGTAGCAGATCTCAGAACCTAGAATCGCAACTCGGAGTTCTGGAACTCTTCGTTGATGTACGTGCTGAATATACCATATTTAAGACTTCGTCGGATAAGTCTCGATTTTCGGCACTTCATACGAGATATACATAGGTCGTGTATTTCTTACGATTTTACTACATTCGTAGACCAGCATTAGACAGCATGTCGGCGCCAAATCCATAATAGGTCGTTTCGATATTTCTTTAAGGAAAGGACACATATACACGGTATATATATATCTTATAGAAAGAAGCGTATCTTGGGGTTTACCCATGTTTTGGGATACCGCTGACCAGGTAATCAGGCGAGAGGCAGAAAGCGTACGAGTCCGTAGAGTCATTCTGGACCAGCTAGAAGGCGGTCACAAGAGTGGCAAGGAACTCAGAGAGGCCATCAGGAAGGATATGGCTGCACAGGCTCTGGAGGCAGGAGCAGAGAAGGTGAATCTGGCCGACTTCAATGTGACAGACCCAAAGCTATACTTCAACACCAAGCGGCTCGAGGAGCTTGGAATCATCACGAGTAGGAAGGACTCACAACTCCGGAAGTTTGCCTTGACCCCGTGGGCTGTGCACTCAGTAAGAAGAGTGTTAGGGGTTTCTCGGCCAATTGTTATGCTCACATCAATGTCACGACCTGAGGACCAGCGACCCTTTGTCACTTGGCTCAATGACCAGAAGGAGTTCGATGTGACGAGGGTGCATGTCGTCGTGGAAGACAGGACATTCACTAGGGGGTCCTCACGAGACCTCAACCGATACTTACCTGATGGCACCAAAGCTGAATGGGAGGTAGAATGGAATGACCTACCTGTTGATGCAGCTGGCAACTTCGACACCAATATCCCTGGAGACCTTATGGCAACTCAGAGAGAGATAGACAAGATAATAGTTGACAACCTGACTCAGAACGACCTCGTTATTGATCTCTCCGCCGGGCCGCCACTCATAGTCCTGGCCCTTTCACTCTTGGCGATGCACTACTCTATAACGGCCTTCTTTGTTCGACACAAAGAGGGAGAAACTGTCCTCACCCGTGTTCTTCCAAGGGAGTGAGTGGCTAGATGACTCAGAATGACAAAGCCCTCTCTTGGGAGCCAATTGGGTTGCAGGAGAAACTGCAAGTGCTCCTAGATGCCGTGACTAAGACCGAAACCGAGACCCCCAAGGAGAACACACGAACCCTCCGGAAGACGAAGCGTTGGCGTGAGCAGATTGAGGAGATCAATCTATCGCTCAATCGAATCCAGGACGAGCTCTCTGTCAGCCTTCAAGCCGAGCTTGAAATATCATTGAAGACCAATGAGCTGCTCCAAGTGGCAATGTTTCAGCCAAGTACGAAGAACCTGTTCAGTGAAATTGAGATTCATTACGCTTCAGACAAACAGAGCCCTCTTGATGATGAGGTCTTTCGTGTTCTAGTTTCGTTGGGCGAAATGGCGAAGGCATTGGCACTCGTCGGAGACGCGGCCATTTCGATGGCGGTGTTGCACCACATATGGCAACCAAAGGCCACGGATGTCGGAACGCTAACTCAACGACGCGCGGCCTTGGTAAGCAACGAACATCTAGGCAAGGTATGCGACAAGTGGGAGTTGTATGAATACCGAATACACTTCGACCCTGTGAAACCAAGTAAGTCTGAGATAGACCATGACAAGGGCACACTCACTGAGGCCATCTACGGAATCGTGTACATTGAACATGGCTTCCAGAAAGTCAAGGACCTCGTTCCGAAACTCATGCATTAGCACTCATCAGCGATCAGGCTTCAGTCATGTCATAATCATCGACAAAGACATCAGCGGCTTCATCTATTGGGAAAAGCTGATTGAACCTCTTCCGGATTCTCTTCGCGTCCTCAGAATCAGAGTACACTCTGACGGACGGCAGGGTCATCTTCTGTTGATTTAGGATTTTCATCAGTGGCTTTCCTTCATTCACTTTTTCCAAGGGAACGATCCCAAGACCAGTGTTCTCCCCCCCAACCAATAGAGGTATAGCTCCAAGGGTTTTCTCACCAAGTTCCGGATCTACTACGTCGATGATGACCTTCCCTATATCCTCGGCGACCTCAGTTTCGAGTTCGACCAGCTTCCTAATGTCGCTGAGAGTCACTACCAGCTCACTTCTCAAGTCGGGTTCAAAGACAGCTAGAGAGCGAGAGAGTACAACCTTGAATAGCCGTCGATAGCGGATTCTGGCCACATACTCTTTCACAAAGTCTATCTCCGATTCGCTGAGCCACCTGTAAAGATCTGAGTCTGTCATTCTCGTGAAGAATCCGTAGCACTCATTCCTTGAGAGTTTCTCTTCTTGCATTCGGAAGTAGGTGGCTTTTGATATCAGCGCCTCAGCGAGCTTGACCGCATGGTGGAGGTAGAGGTCACTAAACATCCAGTTCCGGCTCAGAATCAATGATTCCAATGAATGCAGGGCCTTGAGCATGAATGCACGAATGTAGTTCCCCTTTCTATCGCGCACAACTCTGTTGGTCATCATGACGCGTTCTGCTGGAAAGATTCCGAGCTCAACACCACTGAAGTGGGCATCTCTGATGAGATAGTCAGTCTTGTCGATATCCAAAGGATGATCTACAAACTCAGAAAGAAGACGGATTACAGTATCTTTTGACCTTCGGCGCAGCACCTCCACTATGAGCTTAGGCTCGATGTCATTCTGAGAAAGAATGTCCGACAGACTGCTGTTCATTATCAGGAATGTGCCGAGGCCCAGATGGTCTATGCCAGCCCAACTGCGGAGAGCATACTCGATGGAATGTGATGTCGGTGGATGGCCAACGTCATGCAACAGGGCGGTAGCCCTAAACAGCTTCTGCTGATGGTCATCAAGCAGATTTGAGAGAGGGATGAAACAAGGGTCATCCAAGTCCTCGCAGTAGTTCACCACTCGAATGCACTTCTGAGCCAGAAAGTTGGTTCCAATACAGTGTTCGAAGCGCGTATGCGTCGCACCCGGATAGACGAGATGCGCAGGACCAAGCTGTTTGATGAATCGAAGTCTTAACATCTCCCAGCTGGAGATGATGTCCAGCTCATGTGGCTCAAGTAGGATGGCTCCATAAAGAGGATCCTGAATCGCCTTCTGACGAGTATGCTTCTCTCCTAGAGAGAGCAGGCGATTATGAGTTTCAATCTTCTCCTGTATCTCCCTCAGGGCCTTTCCCTTCCTCGCCTTTGCAGAGGCGATTTCTCTCTCACGAGCCCCAGTTAGACGGATTAGTCGGACTACCTCCTTGTCAAGGTCATCGGCTCCGTTGTCAATTGGTTGAATCGAAAGTCACCTGCGCCGATGTCTGTTCTCACTGTTATTTAAGCCATGACATCAGAAAGAAGCGTAGAGGACTAGGACCCTAGTTCTCTTGACCTCCGAATCCTCTCTCGAGCAGCAGTGTATGCGAATGTGTTCTCACGTTCCATTTCTCTACAGTAGTCGTCAGGTGTACAAAATCCCCATCGTCGCAGGGCTCCACAGGACGGAGCGTGTCGTGCTTTGTAGAATGGCGGCTCAATCAAGTTGGCTGTCACCAAGTAGTCTGCAACAATCTTGATGCTGTTCTTCTCGTAGGCGTTTCTGATGCAGGGTGGAGCTCGGTGCAACAGCTTTGGATTGATAAGTCGAAACAGTCGACCCCAGAGAAGACACTTCTTGGCCGAGTATAGAAAGTCACATCGAGGACAGAAACTATGCTTTATTGAGAGCCTGCAGAGTTCATTACGACTCTCAAGGGTAAGTCCTGTCTTGCGAAGAACGTGGAACTTGATGTCCGTGAACCATTCAGGTGTGAAGGAGCTGAATTCGGAAACGAAAGACTGAAGCTCCTCTATCACCTCCTCTTCAGAGCCAATCCAGCTCTCCTCGTTCAAGATGGATCGTCTTTGGTTTCCGCGCATCACAATTCCAGACTTTCATGAGTCAAAGTGCATCTTAAACGCATCACATTTCTTTCAAGCTCTCAGAGAAACTCAAGGGTTTCATACATTCAATAGTTGTTCGAGGAACTCTTAAATTGTGCAAGCCAAGTTCAACAGTTCGACACTCCACCGCCCATACAATCGAGGTCACTCTCTGATGACCCAGCTTAGTCTAGTAACACAAGTTTCCTTCAAAGAGGCCATCACATCACTTGAGTTGGCCGACCTGTCTGAGAGTGGGAAAGATAACATCGTGATCTCTACTATGAATGGAGACCTCAGAGTATTCGACTTTGTTTCTGGAAAGAAACCAAAACTGAAGGAGATAGCCAGGACGAGTGGACTGCCCCCTGTGGCTGTCCTTGATGTCGGAGACATACTGGGCAACGGATCACCGGACTTCATTGTCGCAGGACTCGACAATCAACTGCGCCTCTTGGTCTTTATGGATGGCAAGCTTCAGGTCAAGTGCTCCACCCCGATTGGTACGTTGCCAACTTCGTTGGTGGTCACAAATGTCATGGATGATACGAGTGCCGAGGTGATTGTGGCCACGAATGACAATGCTCTAAGATGCTATGGATGGTTTGACGTGGTCTTGGACAAACTAGCGCACAAAGTTGTGGAGAGTCCGGTCTTCTCAATGAGGCCCTTATCCATCGCAAGCATGCCCTACAGCCGATTTGTCTTTGGAGATGAAGCCGGCTATCTCTATGTGTATCAGTATGCTGATGACAGATTGCATGAGATAGATAGGGTCAAGGTTGGAGGCGAAGTTCAGCTCGTTGCTACTGGTTCAATCACGGGAGGAAGATATGACGAGATTGCCACTGTTTCTGATGGGAGAACACTCACTCTCTTCGGAGTGGAGCAACAGTCGCTGGAGAGCATACTGAAGATAAAGACACCTGACGTAGCGACCGCTGTGAGAATGGGCAGGATAATCGACGACGAGGCCGGTGGGCAAGTCTTGCTCACTCTGCGTGACTCAACAGTGCTCCTACTTGGCTTCACCGGCCTCGAACTAAAGGAGATTGCTTCGTTGAAGACAGCTCCTAAACCCGGTGAATCTCTCGTGGCCTTTGGGGATATTGATGGAGACTCCTCCATGGAGATTGTGCAAGCTGTCGGCAATAATCTCTATGTGATTGAAGTGGAGAATGAATAGGCTCTAATCGAGTTTGGGCATGTAGACCTCATCAGGCTGAAGGATTCTAATTGTCTTGGTCGGCGTCCTCGCTTGGATTCTCGGGACTACTTCACTATCTAGCCAAGCTTTGACCTTGGCTCGCGCATTCTCAATATCCTCGGCTTCGGCATTCATGTCGAATCTGATGAATAGATTGTAGGGTTCTCGCTCTGACAGGTCCTTCTTTATCATAGCCCAGAAGGCCTTGGACCCTTCCGGAATGTCGATTCTTCCAAGAATCTCAGACCAAGACTTGCCCTCGAGTCGCTTTGACACCATCGCGAGATCCTTAAGCTCAGAGACCTCTTTCAAGGCCGCCAGAACAGACTCACCAGTCGTCTTGAAGTCCGTGATCTCTTCAAACTCAGCAACGAGATAGTGATCAGCTCTGAATTTGGGCATTGAAATGGGCTCCTGCATCAATTGACGCGGCGGGCCAACATGTGTCCACTCTTAAGTATAATGGTCTGTTGGGTTAGGTCGTTATATCAATCTGGTCCTTGTAGTGCTGGTAACGATACGCTGCAGTGAGAATTCCCATGAGGGTTACAATAACAAGGCCCAGCAATAGCAGTGTTAGAAGTGAGAAGGCGACAAGGGTAAGAAGTCGTTCAGACCTAGCACCTACTCCCACATCGAGATCAGTCACATCGAGACTCTCAGCTCGTGCTCTAGTGTAGCTAGTCAGAAGCCAGCTAGCAAGGCACACCAGAACCCAGATTGAAACTGAGAGACCCAAGACAACATCGGTTAGGTGTGCCAAGGCAATTGCAGCCAACACTATAGACTCAGAGACTTTGTCTAACACCGAGTCAGTTAGAGCGCCAGTTCTAGACGCGATGCCAGCGTTCCTTGCAATGGCCCCATCGACTCCGTCAAAGAACCCCATCAGGAACACGAACAGTCCATATAGGGGCTCAGAGTTCGTCAAGACCAGTGTTAGCATAGCGACAATCGCCAAAAGGACTGTGAGGTATGTGATTGTGTTTGGCCTGACCCCTCTCCTATGTAACGCAGTTGCCACATGAGTGACAGCACCTCTGAACAGACTACGAACTCGGTACCTGCTTGGCGACATTCTTCTTCACCCTAAGAGCTGTAATCGGTTATACACAATGGCATCCTGTATTCTGGATTTCTTTCGTACAGAACCCCTACCGAACAACACCGCATTCTCTATTTGACAGTCGTCCTCTACTTCCGTATGCTCACTAAGACTAACGCTCGGGCCCACAAGACAACGGGACCCAACTTTCGAATCGGGGGATATCAGCACCGGACCGACTATGCGAGTTCCTGGTCCAAGCAATGTCTGACTAGCAGGTCCCCTGTGGTCATCAGCATGGAATGTACGACCCGGCCGGATGAAGAGTCCGTCCTCTGGAGATGTTACCACATCCTGCAGAAGACTCTGGTTCGTTTCCAGTACGTCAAGTAGGCTGTCAACGTCAGACCAGTAGCCAGACACTTTTACAGGGGTCACTTCAAACCCCTCAGATATCATTTGATTCACCGCGGAGGACATTGTTTCATGACCGACCTCCAGAGCTTCCCTCAAACGCCCAAGCAGGACCCTTTCTATGATGGACATCATCACACTTCTGCCGGTCTCATAATTGGATGGTCCACTTTGGTCGAAGCTGACCACAGAACCGTTCTCGTCAATGCGGACCAAGGTCCCTTGTCGTGCCGACATATCCACCCCAATGGACATGAACTGGTTCTCTCTGCGCTCATCATGGGCCGAAATGAGTTGAGATGCGATACTCGAATTCACAACGAGATCGGCAGGACATACCAGAAATCGATCTGGTGAAGTATCATCCAGTGTATTGATGAGCGTTGCCAGAGGACCTCTCTCGTACTCCTGTGCTGTGACAATTCTAATCTTGTCATGATCAGGCAATCCAAGCAGATGCTTCTCAATGAGTTCACCCCTCCAACCAACGCCGACGGTGAAGGATTCCACTCCCGCGGCCTTGAGTTCAGCAATGAGACGTTCGATGAGAGTCATACCTGCAACTGGAATGAGAGGTTTGGGGATTCTGTCAGTGAGAGGACTCATTCTTGAGCCCCGCCCAGCAGCAAGGATGACAGCGTGGATGCCAATTCCTCCTTTTGAACTCCTACAAACGACATGGTTCTTATGAGTGTTTGTCGGGAAGGAGAAACGGGTACGAATTTGAAGCCAAGAGTCCTCGAAGCGCTCGACCCCAATGGTAACGCAGGGGTAATAGAGGAGGCAACTGAAGTCATTTCGAAAGGAGGGCTAGTCGTATATCCCACGGACACTAGTTATGGGCTTGCCTGTGACCCCAAACAGAGTAGCTCGTTCGAGCGCCTCCTGGCTGTGAAAAGAAGGGGCCGGAAACTGGGAGTTCCTCTCCTGTTCTCAGACTTGGCTCAATTTGAGGAATACCATGAGTTTCGCCATCTCGAGAGAGCTATAGCTAGAATCTTCTGGCCAGGAGCATTGACACTTCTAGTAGCAGCCGGTCAGAGAATTCCCAGATACATCACCGGGAAACGGGAGTCAGTGGCAGTGAGAATACCGGACCATCCAATTCCTTGCGGCATTGCAGCGAAGCTTCAAGGACCGATCGTTGGCACTAGTGCCAACCGAAGCGGAGGACCAAGCCCATTCGAAGTATCTGTTGCAGTTGAACAACTCCGCGATGACGTTGACCTCTACATTGATGGAGGGCCTTCGAGAACACACCGGGACTCTACAATCGTCGGTGTCGAGGGATCTAAGGGTGAGAAGGGCCCTCATGATATCAAGATATACAGAGAAGGACAGCTCACTGTTGACAGATTGGCCGAGATGCTAAGAGCCGACCCAGATGCTCTGGGGCTATGGACAACCCACTTTGTCTATGCGGATATCTGAGGTGAAAAAGTCTGCCCAATTACAATCTTCTAGTTGGGTGTCCAAGAGAAAGAGAGCGCGCCGCCAGCTCAGAAGTCAGGTATTTCGTTGGCGACCTTTTGGGAGACCCGGGTCTGAAAATCACTCGCACAAACGTTTCGGGACTCCTAGCATGCCATACGACATTGGATCCGGTGAAGGTGGTTCATCAGCTGAGAGAGTTTGCACTTGAGAATCCATATCAGTTCAGATTCGCTGTGCGATTCACGCCTCTAGAGTTCTGCATTGATTCGGACATGGAAGAAATGGTCAGAGTGGCCAAGGAGCTGGGGACCAAGATTCAAGAAGAGGAGTCATTCAGGGTCACCGTCAGAAGAAGGCACTCTACGCTTGAGACCATGGAAGTTATCACAGCCGTGGCTGCGGTCATATCCAGGAAGGTGAATCTTGACAATCCAGACAGTACGCTGTGGATTGAGGTTGTGGGAGATTGGACGGGCATGTCACTGATTGACCCTGAGAAGGATATTCTCTCTATCATGTCATTGCGTGACGATGAATACTAAATGGGACTCTATGATTCTAGTGATACCAGGGAAACTCTGCTTGCAACACACCCCTCAAGCGCCTTGAAGCGCGATTCCAACGAGTCCGAGGATGATGCAGCAGAGATCTCACTTTCGCTAATGCCGTAGTGTACCATTATGCCGCGAAGTCGATCTTCTGTCGGTACGAACGGCGGGATAACCTCATCTCCCAATTGTTCAACAGCAAGTCCAAACTGCTCTACTAGCTTGGTTTCATCAGTGTCAATCATAACAAGTGCGACCGAATCAAGTCCATCTTCCACCCCATGGTGTTCAAGTGCAACGCCGATTTGATGTTGACCAGAGGTATATAGTGCCACTTCGATGTCTAGACTTCGAGCGATGCCATATCCTCCCTTCCAAGCATTGAGAGCGTTCTGGGCTGCTGAGAGAATATGACCGATTCCAGCAATGAGTGAGGGTTTGAGAAACTGGAAAGCCAACAGGTTCTTGGAGAATTCCAATGCCATTCTAAGCAGGGTGGCACGATTTAGTCTGTCGCTGTTCTTGAGCTCGGCAATAACAACCTTGAAGGTTTCTTCACCATAGACCAAGCGTTCTAGTAGCAATCGATTCACCCTAATGTTGATTATAGCCTCTTGATGAAGTAGTCAGCAACGGTCGGCTCGAAACCAACTTCAAAGACTAACTTGTCGCGAATCTCCTTTACGTTGAGAGAGGGGTTCTCATTTCTGAAGACCTTGACTAGCGCGATAATTGACTCCCGCATCTCCCACGGATATACAGTCCAACTCTCCGTCTTCACCATGTAGTAGTCCGGGGCAACTCTTGACCATGGTTTGAAATGAAGTACTGCAGATTTCACATGACCGGCACCAAGAGCCTTCACATGTTCAATAGCATGAAATAAACTGTCACCAGTGTCAGCAACTTCATCTACGAGAAGAATGCTCTTGCCTTCCATCGTCCCTGTTATCGGCTGAGTGATCTTAGGTTCCCTGCCACGCTTTCCAACGTCAGAATAGTACTCAATACGGATGTTCTGCAGCGTTTCTGCAAATAGAACATCAGAGAGAATCCTAGCAGGAATCCAGCCTCCCCGGGCGATGCCTACAATCACATCGGGCTTAAATCCACTTTTGACGATTTGTTCGGAGAGACGAAGTGTGAGATTATAGACGTCGTCCCATGTAAGTATCAAATAATCCATCCTACTCTGTGACCCCACACTAACTTTGAGAGTCAGTGTACTCCATCCATATTAACAGTATGCCCGAGCCAATACAGCGCAACCTAAATGTGGGACAGCTTGTCGTAAAGCTTGAATGATGATGAAAGTCGACATCGTTCTCAATCACATTGGCCAGCTCGCAACTCTTTCTGGGAACAGTCAGACGCCGAAGACCGGAGAAAGCATGCAGGATCTGTCCATAATTGAAGATGGGGCCGTGGCAATTAGAGATGGTCTTATCGTGGCGGTCGGTACAACCCAAGAGGTCATGGCAGAGATTGATGGCGAGCCTGCCGTGCCTCCTCTAGAATTTCCAAACATGCTAGCAATGCCAAGCTTCGTTGATAGTCATACTCACCTAGTCTTTGGAGGGTCCCGTGAGAATGACTTTGCCATGAAGCTTGCAGGCAGGACATATCTTGAGATACTGAAGGCGGGGGGAGGAATCCTAAACACACTTGATGCGACTCGAAAGGCTACGCAGGCCGAACTGAGTAGCGAAGCCTTCTCATATGCTGAGAGCATGCTGAGCCACGGCACAACCACCATAGAAGCTAAGAGCGGATACGGCCTAGACGTCGAGAACGAATTGAAGATGTTGAGAGTCGTTGACACTCTTAGAGACAGGCTCCCTGTAACGTTTGTATCCACCTTCATTGGGGCCCACGCAGTGCCCCCCGAATTCGAGGGTAACACTGAGGGTTATGTCGACCTTGTTGTCGATGAGATGATTCCGGCTGTAGTAGAAGAGGAGCTTGCAGAGTTCTGTGATGTCTTCTGTGAGAAAGGTGTATTTGAGATTGAACAGTCGAGGAGAATCCTACTGGCTGCCAAGGATGCTGGATTAAGACTGAAGGTCCATGCCGACGAGATTGTCCAGCTTGGAGGCGCCGGACTGGCTGCAGAGGTTGGGGCGGCATCAGCAGACCATCTCCTTATGGCATCTGATGATGATCTCGAGGCGATGCGGAAGGCAGGGACCATCGCTACTCTGCTTCCCGGCACAGCATTCAGTCTGGACAGTGACTACGCGGATGCACGAAAGATGATTGAGATGGGATTGCCTGTCGCCTTGGCAACAGACTTCAATCCGAACTGCGCAAATGAGTCGATGTTCTTCACCATTGCATTGGCCTGCTACAAGATGAAGATACAACCTAGAGAGGCAATCTCGGCTGCTACCATCAACTCGGCACACGCACTATGTCGAGGTGATGTTGTGGGAAGCATCGAACAGGGAAAGAGAGCGGATATATTGGTTCTTGAGTGTCCAAATCCAGAGTATCTGTCATGGAGATTCGGGGTCAATCTCGTACATACGGTGATTGCGGGAGGACAGGTCGTACATTCTAGACTGGGCCCTTGAGCGCAAGTGCTACTAGTCAGATTGCTTGCACTCTTCAGAGCGTTCTCCTGACTCCTGGTACTCCTTGAAGTGTTCAAGCCACTTAGGACTTCGGGGTGCGGTCTTTACCCATTCTACGAATTGTGTCAACTTATCGACTGTTTCGGGATTTGCTATGTGCTCAAACTCACATGCGTCCTCATCAGCAATCTGTTCATCAATTCCAATCATGCAAAAGAACCACTTGATTGTCTTGTGAGCTCTCTCAAGGTCCTTCGCAATCTCCTCGCCCTTGGCGGTCAGACTTACACTACGATATCTCTCGTAGTTCGCTAGACCTAGTTTCTTGAGCTTTCGGAGCACATAGGTGACACTTGGTGCCTTGACACCCTTTTTTTCGGCGATGTCAGTCACACTGGCAGATCCTTTCTCGCGCTGCAAGTCATAAATCGTTTCCAGATATTGCTCCATTACCTTGGTGAAACCCTTCAAGCACTTCACTTCCATGACTGTGCGAGGAATGTACTTCCAGGGGAATATGCTGAAGAACAATGCAACGTAGATAAACCTTGACGAGTCGCAAGAAAACGTTGCGAGTCCTTGCCGAACAGGGTTTCTAATCACCCTTCAAGCAGAGGCCCGGTCACTTCTTCCACACTGGACGTTATCTTACGGAGAGCCATGATCTCACGAATCTTGACAATGTCCGGATGTAGGGGCCTATCGTCATCAAGGGTAGAAACGACTTCTCGGATTGCCGCTACTGCATTATTCAGAGGGTCAGACGGTTGGAATGGAGCCAACAGATCAATACCCTGTGCAGCACACATGTACTCTATTGCAATCACGTTCCATGTATTTTCCAGAATGTCCAGACACTTCCGTGCCGCAATTGTCCCCATGCTTACATGGTCCTCCTGATCTGCACTAGTGGGTATAGAGTCGACACTCGCAGGATGGGAGAGGACCTTGTTCTCAGATACCAGGGCTGCCGCAGTGTATTGTGCAATCATCAACCCGGACTCGATTCCCCCTTCTCTTGTGAGAAAGGCTGGTAGACCGCTCAGATTCGGGTTGACAAGTCTGTTGATTCTTCTCTCCGAGATATTAGCCAGCTCTGAGATGGCAACCCCCAAGAAATCCATGGCAATGGCAACAGGTTGTCCATGAAAGTTGCCGCCTGAGATGACTTCTTCTTCTTCGGGAAACACCAGAGGGTTATCCGTAGCTGAGTTGATCTCTGTTTCAAGGACTGCGCGTACATAGCGAATCGCATCAAGGGAAGCCCCCAGAACTTGAGGGATGCATCTCAGAGAATATGCGTCTTGGACCTTCCCACAATCTGCATGAGACTGGTTGATCTCACTGTCCCTTAGAATCTCCATCATCGCCAATGCCACGTCGGTCTGTCCTTCATGTCGACGTACCCTGTGGATTCTCTCGTCCATTGCGGCGCGGGTTCCACGAAGAGCCTCCAGACTCATCGCAGCAGCAACGCAGGCATCCTTCATCAAGGCTAGTGCATCATGGACGCAGATTGATCCCAAGGCACACATTGGCTGGGTGCCGTTGATGAGTGCAACTCCCTCCTTGGCCTGTAGAATGATCGGGGACACTCCGCCCCTGCGCATGGCCTCGGCTCCATCGAGTCGCTCGTCCTCAAAGTAAGCTTCGCCCTCCCCAATGAGGACAAGAGCCATGTGAGCGAGTGGTGCAAGGTCACCACTTGAGCCCACCGATCCCTGTTGTGGAACAACTGGTGTGACACCTGCATTCAGCATGTCAATGAGGACCTCAATGACATCCAACCGAACCCCAGAGAACCCCTTTGCAAGAGCATTCGCTCTAAGAAGCATCATGCCCCTGACAATCTCTTCATCGAACGGAGGCCCGATTCCTGCGGAGTGACTACGGATGAGGTTGACCTGAAGCTGCGCCAAATCCCTTTTGCCAATCGACACCTCAGCGAGGTTCCCAAAACCAGTATTGACACCGTAGATTACGCGGCCCTCTTTGAGTGCCTTCTCAACGACATCACGGCTTCTCAGTATTCCGTCCAATGCAGACTCTGCAAGCTCAGCAGGTTCACGATGTCTTGAAACACGCATGACGTCATCAATGGTTAGACTGACGCCATCAATAACTACAGTCATTGATTCACCCTCGTTCATCCAATTCATGAGAAGGGAGATTCATGTCAACCCTATCGAACGGGCTCTATCGATTAGGATTGCATGTCCGATTCTAGAGCATCTAGACCCCACTTTAGTAATTACCGGACGTGGGTGCTATTTCAGTTTCTTCTTCACCAGTTCTTCCACTAGGTGGTCACTAGCGATGTAGGGAAGCGTGATATGACCTCGTCCCTCCATTGTCTCGTTCCATTGAATCGCAGTTTCTACTGCATTCTCATTTCTAGCCCAAGCTCTGCGGGCAACGCCTCCCATTACGTCCCAATCCAGGGCAGAACGGATTATGCCATCAACTCTCTCGCTACCGTCAAGAACAAGGCCGAAGCCTCCGTTGATAGCCTTGCCAGTGCCGACCCCCCCACCATTGGAGAGGACTGTGAGAGTCATGCCTCTGGCTGAGTTCCCGGCCCAGCATTGATGGGCCATATCACTGGTGACGCTACTGCCGTCACGAATATTCGCCGTTTCCCTGAATGGCGAATCTGTGCCACCTGTGTCATGATGGTCGCGACCAAGCATTATGGGTCCAATTATGCCCTCACGTACAGCTTTGTTGAACTCCAATGCGATTTTGACTCTCCCGGAGGCGTCCGCGTATAGAATCCTGGCCTGGGAACCTACAACAAGCGCGTTCTTCTCCGCGTCCCTAATCCAGACATAGTTGTCCCGATCTTGGCCCCTCCTGCTCGGATCAATACAAGACAATGCGATGCCATCTGTCTTGGAAAGGTCCTCGTGCCTGCCCGTCAGACACACCCATCTGAAGGGCCCGTAACCGTAATCGAAACATAGTGGGCCCATGATGTCTTCCACGTATGACGGGAATATGAAACCCGCATCAGTATTCCTTCCATTTCTGGCGATATCCTTCACACCAGCATCGAAAACGGCTTTCATGAAGCTGTTTCCGTAGTCCCAGAAGTGGGTGCCGCGGCTGGTCATAGTTCGGATGAGGTTGAACTGCCTTGTGAGTGATTTGTCCACTAGAGAGCGTAACTCCTCTCTGTCGTTCTTCAGGAGTTCACGACCCTCCTCGAATGTGACCCCCTGTGGTGTGTATCCTCCGCCATACACATCGTGACAGGATGTTTGGTCTGAGGCAAGCTCCACCGATACTTTGTGATCGACGGTGTACTGCCAAAGGTCCACGACATTGCCATAGTAGCCAATTGATATTGGCTCTCTGGTCTCACGGTACTCGTCCACCCACTCAAACACCTGTCCAAGATCATCTGAGTGCTTGCTAAGCCATCCTTGACTGCTGCGCGTGTCAATTCGGCTCTTGTCAACCTCAGCAATTATCCCGATTCCACCCGCTATTTCGATTGCTTTGGCCTGCGCACCGCTCATACCACCAAGTCCCGATGTGAGAAACACCTTGCCGCCTAGATCATCGTCCTCACGAGTACCAAGATACAGTCTGCCAGCGTTCAGAAGTGTGATGTAGGTTCCATGGACGATTCCCTGTGGCCCAATATACATCCATCCTCCGGCTGTCATCTGCGCATAGTTTGTAGAACCCATAGCAGCAGCTCGATGGAATCCCTCTGGTGTGTCAAACATTCCCACCATCAGGCCGTTGGTAGAGATCACCCGCGGGGCGTTTCTGCTAGATGGGAAGATGCCGACTGGATGTCCGGAACTCACAACCAGAGTCTGTTCCGCGGTTAGCGCTTCCAGGTATCTCTTTATTAGCTGATACTGCATCCAGTTTTGACAGACCTGTCCGCTCTCCCCATAGGTGACCAACTCATACGGGTAAAGGGCAACATCAAAGTCAAGGTTATTGTCAATCATGAGCTGTAGCGCGCGAGCCTCCAAGATTCCCTTATACTCGTTCACAGGCTTGGCTCTGATAGGGCCTGGGGGACGATACCTGTATCCATAGATTCGACCATGAGTCACCAGCTCCTCCAAGAACTCGGGTGCCAAGGTTTCATGCAGCTCTTCAGGGATATATCGTAGAGCATTTTTGAGAGAAGTGACCGTAGCACTATGGGAGAGATTGAAGCCTCTACTGGGGGCTCTCCTGTATTTGGGGTCGAAAGAAGGTTCAGGTGGCAGCTCTGCCGGGAGCTTAATCGTCATAGCCTTGGTAACGTCCAATTTCACGGAATCACATCCACTGGGCGTGATTCTCAGTGGGACTTTCCTTCATAAAGAAGTCGCCATTGAAGAGGGGTAAGACGTCTAACATGAGGGGGGAACAAGAAGCTCGAAGAACTCGACCTTCGGACTCTCATCTAACTCGTAAGATGCGGTCCAAAGACAGTCATTCCCAACTAGGTCAAGTCTGAATCCCTTACTTAGAAGCCTCTCAAGATAATCCAGATGCTTCTTCACACCCCACAGGAGCGTGTCCACGTATTCTCTAGGATAAGGCCTCATACCGAATGCATCACAGTCAGGAAGAGAGAGCTCAACCTCGATTGAGTCGGGAGCAGAAGACTTGCGGATGACGAGAACTCGTACCCAGCTTGTCTTGCATAGTGTTAGAATCAGCTCTCCTTCCGGATTGAGTACTGATGAGACCAAGTCGTTCCTAGACATTTCGTTGTACTTCTCTACTAGGTTCAATCCGGTCAATGCGTTCATACTTGAGATTGGTCTTTCTGGGCCTATCTATTCACGGAAACCTAGAGGTACTGAAGGAAACCGTCTGTAGCCAGAAGAAGTGCAGAAGACGCACCTTGGGGTTTAGAAGTGGCTCGCTACTTGGGGATTCGATTTGACTAGGGCTGAAGCTCAATGCCGGCCACCAAATCTTCCAGACTCCTACGCGTAGGTGCGGGGAAGAGCTTACCTGGGAAGAAGAGGTGGGTCATCACCTGCTTCACGCCGGGAACCTTCTTCAGTTCTCGCAGGATTCTTTCTACATCCCTTATGTGTTCAACTACAAAGAGACTCATTGCTAGGGGAGAAACCGCTGAAGGAAGAGAGAACCAATACTCGAACTGGTATCTCTCTTTCAGAAATAGATCAAGTGCCTCTCTGTCTGTATCGACTGGGTTCCACGTTATTCTAGCAAGGAAAGCCAAGTTTGCCCCTACGTTTAGGTTCCGAATGATCTTGAAGTCAATTGCCTCTCCTTCTTGAAGTTCTTGGAGTATCTTTCGAACCCTCCTTGCGGTCAATCCTGTGCGCGAAGCAATCTTAGGAGTGGACATCTTGGCATCCTCTACAAGGCAGGCCAGCACCCGCAAATCGAGATTCGAGAGTTCGATCTTTCTGCCCTTTGCGGTTAGCACAGGGTGAAGCTCGACATTCTGTACCCCCTCTATCACTCGGATGGAAGATCCCAGCTCCGACAGTCCTTCTGGACCCACAGATTGGGCCAGTAGAACATAGTCGCCAGTGGCAAGTGGAAGTATGGCGTAGACATCCCGGATGTCAGCAATGGATTGTGTGAAGTTCTCATCCATTATGGTACCGTCAGTCTGGACTATTGCTAGAATCAGATCTGCATCAATCATGGCAAGCTTGAGTTCTATGTAGAACCCCTCAATCACTCCTGCATCGATAAGATTGGCGACCCTCTTCTTTATTGCAGTTGCAGACACTCCATATTTGCGAGCTAGCCTTTCGAAAGGGACTCTACAGTTGTCGCCCAAGTCAAGAAGAATACCCTTGTCGATGAAATCCAATGCGACCACCGGGGAAGCTAGCTAAAGAAGAGCTGTCTGTGGTACCACGACGACACGTGATTGTAAATCCTTTTCGCTATATCGTCCGCTGCTATTCCCGTGATTCTCTAGTAGGTACGTGCGTTTCCTATCATCTCAAGTAGTCTGGATTGTCCCAGAGCCTGGAAGTACTTGTGGTATATGCTGACATAGACCCTAATACTCTTGACGTGTTCATGGCTCCGAATACTCCTTGTGATATCTTCGGTTTCTGTGAGGTTCCCAGCTGTGAAGAGACAAAAGAACGTGGACTCAGACGCAGAGATAAACACCTCCCACAGCGGCAGTTGAAAGGACTGATTCAGCCAACTCAGGAACTCGTCATGGGTTGTCTTGGACTCATTCCAAACAATCCGTGCTATGAAGGGAATGCTGTCTGCCACACCCAGCTCTAGCAGTGCTCTCAAACGGACTCCTTTACCTTCTATCAACTCATTGATGATTCTGCGAACCCTTCTGGCAGTCAAGCCAGTCTTCTCTGCGACTTCCACAATCGGCATCTTGGGGTCAGAATTCAATTGGTTCAGGACACGAAGCGCTAGTTGACCCAGCTTCACTTGGTTACCTTTGTCAATCACAAGGGTATGTAATTCTACTTGGTCCACGCCCTCAAGGCTCCTCAGGAAGCTTGAAACTTGGTGTAGTTCATCCATGCTTCTGAACTCGGCGATGAGAAGATAGATGCCTCCCGTGTACGAAGATGCAGCGCTGACAAATCGGTTCCGACCAATCCGTTCTACAAACTCCTGCTCATCGTGTGAACCGTCTGTATAGAGAACTCCAAACGCATAGTCAGCGTCAAACATGGCTGGAGATAGTGCAATTCCGTACTCGCATATGACACCAGAATCCTCAAGCTTTTGGATCCGTTTCCTTATGGCGTTGGCAGAGATACCGTACTTCCCAGCCATTTCTTGGTAGGTTGCTCTGCAGTTCCTGGTCAAATCAGAGAGGATTCCCTTGTCTATCAAATCCAAGAATAGCACCCCGGAGATGAAACTAGCATCCCAATGTATTACACTATAGTCGAAGTGGCACGAGTTCTGGAGGAACAGACTATATCCTTTTCTGATTGCCAGCAAAGGTGGCTTGCTTTGAACGACTGTCTTATGTCGGACTCTATCTACTTAAAGATTGGAAAGCTGGGAGAGCACACAATGAGTCGTGTGCGTCAAGGGATATCCTTATTATGCAAGCAAGCACTTACTTGCATAGCATGAAACCTGTCGAGGAAAGAGTCCTTGAGGCGGCCAAGAACCTCCTTGTAAAGCATGGCTACAAAGCCACAACAACAAGGAGAATTGCGAGGAACGCTGGAGTTAATGAGGTGACTCTGTTCCGGAAATACAAATCGAAAGCCAGGCTAATTGAGGCGGCGTTAACCGAAGTGGAAGTGAATGCACACGCGTCATTCGATTCTGTGTTTGACAAAGACAAGGACACCTATGTCAAGACGTCGATTCGAACATTGGGCGAGAACCTCATTCAGTTCACAAGAAACGAGAGCGATCTCATGATTCTGCAGTTCACTGAGGGGCTAAGAATGCCCTCGGTGGCAGACGCTCTATCTTCAGTCCCTCAAAAGGTGCTGACGCATCTGACCGAGTATTTTCAGGAGCAGATTGAGAGGGGAAGTATAAGAAAGATAGACCCAAAGATTGCGGCACTGGTTTTCATGAGTTATGTTTCGTACAGTCAGGTTGCGCGATTGCTTCTTGGTGATGAATTCATTGAGGACCACGAGAAGTCATTCGAGAATTTCCTTGACGTCTTCACTGGGGGCATTCTTGAGTCCGAGGAGTCCAAACAACGAGGCAGTGCCCCCAAAGTCGGAAGGCAATGATAGTAGGTGTCGTTGATAAGAAGTCAGGAAACACATGACCCGAAGATTGAGTTACTGAAGGCACTCACTCAGAACAGGATTTCAAGGAGCATCCTGAGAGGCTTTGTTAAGAGATGTCAATCATGTGGAAACACAAGGTTGAATGTGGCTCTTGAGCTGATTGCTGGAATCAGGCAGCATGCATGTCGGTCTTGCAGGCTGGCCACCTCAATTATCCGACGAATCATCTCGAGTGGTTCCTCAGCCTTTGGAGCGGATTCTGAGTTTGTAGTCAAGGGTCTCTCCGACTCGATATTCAGAAGGTCACTATCCAGCGTCATTTCTGGGCTGGCTAGGTTCGGAGCTAGAACTCCTTTTGTACCAGGCGCACCGTTCCAAGTCGTTTGGAATGTAACAAAGGCGTGCAACCTGAGGTGTAGGCATTGCTATGAAATCGCAGGCGAAAGGGCCTCGGATGAGATGACTACAAATGACGCGCTCCGTTGTATCAACACGCTGGCTGATACTGGTATTGTTTTCTTGGCCTTCTCAGGAGGAGAACCAAGTCTCAGACCCGATATTCGTACTCTGATAAGACACGCGACGGACAACGACATCTACGTCGCAATGGCAACTAATGGCACGACTCTCTCAAAGGTTGAAAGAGCCAGGGAGTTCAAAGAGGCAGGCCTCAAGTTTGTCCAGATAAGCCTGGACGGCGCCTCAGAAGCAACACATGATAGTTTCAGAGGCGTCCCCGGAGCCTTCAGGAAGACTATCAAAGGAATCAGAAACTGCGTGGATGAAGGTCTATTCGTGGAAGTGGCCATGACTGTTACTCGTCACAATCTCGCAGAGCTCTTTGACACTGTTCAGCTTTGTAGGAGTCTTGGAGTCAGATGGTTCATGGTCTACAACTTTGTGCCGGTTGGACGCGGGACAGAGATCCTGGAGTCAGATTTGACACCGAGCGAGAGAGAGAAGATGCTGCATGACATCCTAGACATGATTCTCTCGAAGAGCAGCTCAGAAGACGTGGACGTATTGACAACAGCCCCACAGTTGGGCCGTGTGGCACGAATGGCTGCCGAAGAAACGTGTGCTTCCTCCTGCCACTCCTCGGAAGGGCTGTATCCCACTCACTTCTTCAATGTCCGGCTACCTGCTCAGATGGGTGAACTATCCACGTTTATCGGAGGTTGTGGTGCAGGCCGTTTCTACGTGACAGTAGAACCGAACGGGGACATCTATCCGTGCGTATTCTTTCCGCACATCCCCAAGGTCAGAGTAGGCAACATTCTCAGAGATGACTTGGAGAAACTCTGGACTGAGAACAGAGTCCTGAATGACCTTAGGAACAAAGACCTGCTGAAAGGCGCCTGCGGCACATGCGAAAGCCGATATGTCTGTGGAGGGTGTCGAGCACGTGCAATACAGTACTTCGATGATTATCATGCGCCCGACCCTGGTTGCATAAGGAACTTGGCATTCTGGAAGGCCATCAAGGCAAAAGAGAAGGTACAGGAGAGATTCAGAACGGCAATCCTGAAAGCGACTCCCAAGGCATCACAAGGGGGATGAATCATGTGAGAGTCCTTCTCACAGTTCCCCACTCGAAGTGTGACATAAAGGACTCATTAGGCGTCCACCCACCCCCACTGGGACTAGGATATATCGCCAGCTACATCCGCACTTTTGGCGATCACGAAGTGATGATATATGACGCTCTACTTGCACGTTCAACTGACGAGGATTTCTACCGCGTCCTTGAATCATTCTCTCCTAACGTGGTTGGCATAAGTGGCACTGCCACACCGTCAATCTATGATACATATCATGCGGCTCGTCTAATGAAAAGATTCGATTCCGGCACATATGTTGTTGTGGGGGGAGCCCATGTAACCTTCGAGGACACAAATGCTCTTGCCGAATGCCCAGAAATTGACATCGTTGTTCGAGGGGAAGGAGAGACCATCATGGAGGCGCTGCTCAGAGCAATCGAAACAAAGCAAGGTCTTTCTGACGTGAGGGGAATCACCTATCGCAGAAACTCACAGATAGTTAGAAACCCTGACATGCCACATATTAAGGACCTCGACAGTCTTCCCTTCCCGGCGTATGACCTCCTTGGCCTCAAGCAATACTTCGCAGGCAGCTTTCCTTGGGCCACAATGATCACGAGTAGAGGATGTCCCTACAAGTGCGTGTTCTGTTCTTCGTCGCGCATTGTCGGCAAGAGGTGGCGCGGCAGAAGCCCTGCTAATGTGGTTGAAGAAATCGAGATGCTCGAACATGAGTATGGCGTAAGAGAGATTGAGTTCTTGGACGACCTCTTCACATTTGACAAAGAGAGAGTGAGAGAATTCTGTAAGCTATTAAACGCCAAAGGCACACGTTTCGGTTGGACTTGCTCAACACGAGCTGACATAATGTCAAGATATCCAGATATGGCAAGATGGCTCAGGGCTGCTGGCTGTCACACAGTATACATCGGCGCAGAATCAGGCAGTCAGCGGATTCTCAACATAATGAAGAAGGGAATTCTAGTCGATGATATTGTGAAATCAGTTGGGATTCTGAAGAAAGAGGGTCTGGGCGTGATTCTTTCCTTTGTAATTGGGACTCCAAGCGAAACAAGACAAGAGATTGATGAAACCATCGACTTGGCATGTAGGCTTGATCCCGACCTTGCTCAATTCACTGTGTGTACGCCCTAT
Source organism: Candidatus Thorarchaeota archaeon SMTZ1-83 (assembly GCA_001563325.1). The sequence goes on along the minus strand of LRSK01000201.1, from coordinate 15,840 downwards.
CCGGGGACTCCTCTCTTTGATGAAGCGAGAAGAAACGGATGGTTGGTTTCTGGAGAATGGTCAAGATACTCCGTCCTAGACCCTGTGATGCATTTCCCAGGTCTTGGGAAACGTGACATCAAGAGACTCCTGCATAGAGCCTATCTTAGATTCTATACAAGAGCAGGATTTCTTTGGAAACACCTCAAAGCAGGGAACTTCCAGATTTTCAAGATGATGGCTCGGAACTTGGCAGGATATCTCAAACGGTCTCGAACCTACTAGGTTCCCTCGCTAGCATCTAGGACATCCAACAGGTGTGTATTATGCCAGTATTCCCCCGATGGTTCTGAAGAGCATCTTAGCCTTCTCCGGGTCGGCCAGATAGAGAGGTTGCCTCATATCGTGAAGGTTGGGTATCCGGCGACACAAATGAAGACGTCTCAACTGCCTAAGGGCGAAAGAAACTGTTCTCAGTGGGAGCTTGGCATTCGTGCTAATACTCTTGGGAGAATGCGGACCTCTAGTTGCAAGGAAATCGAGAACTATGAGCGCGCTTCTCGGTAGTTCAGCAGACATTCGTTACCACCTTCTAGTCTAAATCGTGTATCGGAAAGGAGGGATGACAGACGGGTTCCCTTTTGTGCTCTGACCACAACCACTCGGCGGTTCCAGGAGATTGAACACTTCCGAAACTGGAGTCTCTGTGAAGTCCCTGAAGGCAGTCCAGAGACACTCCTGACCCACGACATCCAGAGTGAATCCTTTGGCCCTAAGTCGCGAGAGATATTGTAGGTGTTCAATCGCTTGCTGAAGCAGGTCACTCCCATTGTCCTCGGGGCCACTATCAGTCGCATCAGGATCGGTTGCCTTAACAACAGGTGATGGGAGAGAGATCTCTGCCTCAATTGTGACGAGATCTGGAGTGCTTGGACGTCTAATCACAAGAATGCGAACCCACTCGGATTGGCATAGTGTGGAGAGAGATTCTCCGTTCTCGTTGACACTTGCTTCGTCAACCGGGGCTTCCATGAGCTCCGCGTATTTCTTGGCCATCTCTGGGATGTCCGTCATCTCTTTCACAGGTACTAGCATATCTAGAATGGATATCTATTCTCGGTAGTCGGATGATTCAGGATTATGCGCTCGGAGTCATTCAAATGGAAGAATTCCGAAGCCAGGGGTTCGGAAATGTGCATACTGGGGACTTGAGTAACACGAGCTTCTGAACCAGGAGATTGATTCAAAGTCACACTATGTCTTTAAGGACCGTTCTGTTCCTCACTGTTCCCCAGGAGCAGAATTCCAGTCTTCGCCATCTATCATAGACTTCCTCTGTCTTCAGGAGACGAGCAAAATAGAGTGACAGCACGAGTCCATGTGAAACAAGAAGAAGTGAGCGTGCTCCGGTTCCTGACTCGACTCTGTTTAGGCCTTGCTCAAAACGTCGAAGCGCGCTGGCTGCAGTTTCCCACCCGCCGGTACTGGAACTAGGATTACTAAAAGTAGTGCGGACTCGTTCATGATACTCCTCACGTGATGTAAACGGACCCGTACCCCTGTATAGCTCATTAAAACTGGAGTTTCTGATGACCTCTGCATCTATCCTCCTAGCAATTGGCACGGCAGTCTCGAACGCCTTGTCCTCAGCAGAAGTCACGATTAGATCTACATCGTCGAAGACACCGCTTGATGCTAAGGCGCGGGCAGATTCCGTCCCCTCTTCACTAATGTGCCATCTGTCTGCTGGTACGTTGGGATCCAATTTGGATTCTGCATGTCGCAGAAGATGAATCAGAGGCTTCACGTGAATCAACTTGTCCTCATATGAGCTAGTGATTCTCCCCCCAAAGACTATATCGTTCGTATTAACTAAGAGTGTCAGGATTGGGAACATAGATTGAATCGAAGTAGAATTGCGAATGAGGTGAACAACAGTGGCAGGACTATTCTTCTTCAAAACCAGAATGCTCGATGAGATTGTCAGTTTCTATTCGGAAAGACTGGGTTTGGAGGTTTGGCTCCAACAGAGAGACTGCGTGATTCTGAGCCATGGGAACCTTCTAGTAGGGTTCTGCCAGCGGGACAGAAGCGAAACGGAGGGTATGATCACACTCTTCTACCCCTCAAAGCAAGAAGTAGACAGAATGTTTGCAGAACTGCAAGACATAGCAACATCAGGCACACGAGAGAACAAACAATATCGCATCTATCAGTTCTTCGCGGTCGATCCTGAAGGAAGAGCACTGGAATTCCAGACCTTTCTACATCCACTGCAGGCACTTAGAATAGATCCCTTTCTGCAGAAGCATTAGTCTGTTGAGATTCACCGAGAGAATGATAGATTGACTCAATCTGAGTTACGGTCAGATTGCGACAAAATGGCTTGTGGACTTGTCCCATCCAAGCTTCTTGGCTTTCTGGAAAGCCTCGCTCGATTCCTTGTAGCGTCCAAGGATCCAGAGTAGAAGCCGCATCTTATTCCACAAATCGGGATTATCCGGGTCTGACTTCAGCTCTTGGCGCACGCCCTTCTCCATTCTCTTATACTCCTTCATCTCTTGGGACCTTTCTTGAATGACGGAATCCAAAACAAATCGAATGTGATCTGCAGAACGCAATAGCTGATAGGAGAGGAATTCCTTGGGGGCTCCTTTTATCGCTTGGTTTATTGCAGAACTGGAAGTGTCAGCCGCGCGCCAGAGTTCTCCGTCAATCAGCGCCTTCTCGCATCCTCCGCGCATGAACTCTAGTAGAGATTCAAGATTTGCTGTCACAGGGTGATCCTCGCCCAACAGTTCTTGAGCCTGAGACCACTCAAAGTAGAGAACCTCTCGCCCCACAGTATCTAGAACTCTAGGGGTACAGCCAATCTTCTTCAGATCGGTGACGAGAGCCTTCACTGTGTACCTATCTCTCTTAGTGAGTTTGACAGACTTCTTACCGGACATAGACCTCGCCCACCGAAACAGTGTGGGATGTGCATGCGGAGTCTGATAAATCATATTCATACATACGACAGAGACCCCTCTGAGAACATCAGAATGGAAGTTGCCAGAGCATCCAATCTGGAAGAGGAACGTATAGCCTGACGTAGACTAACAGTATTAGACCAAAAAGAGAAACTAAGACCACTCCCCAGTCCCTCTTGCGGAATCTCAACTTCTCCATATAGGTCCTATCTTCACATGCTCCAAACCCTCGAGACTCCATGCTCTCAGCAACAGACAGCGCCCTCCGGATCGACACAATGATTAGGGGAACGATAATGGGCACGATGTTCCGAATACGCCTCAGGATATTTCCCTTGTCAAGCTCGACACCACGTGCCTTTTGAGCGTCCATTATTGCATAGGCCTCCTGACCAAGAGTGGGAACGTAGCGCATAGCCATGCTCATCGCAAATGCGAACTCAAATCGAACGCGCATCTGAATTAACGCCTGCGCAAGCTGGTCTGGATGTACGGTAAGAAAGAACACAGAGAAGGCCGTCATCAAGGCCACCAACCGGATGGTAAGCGAAATAGAGTGGGAGAACGGATTCGACACGGTCGACAGAAGCGTGTTGAAGATTATTATGAAGACCAGTAGGAAAGATAGCCCCTTCATGCTTCTCGCCCATCTTCGAAGCGACTTTGCTGCTCCAATCAGAGGGATTAGAAAGAGTAGAAGGATTAGCAAAGGGATGATATTAAGGAAGAGAAAGGACAAGATGGCCAGGACTATGGAGAGAAACATCTTGGACCGTGGGTCTAGATCATGGACTATTGACGACTTGCTTGTGTATTGAAACACTTCAAGAAATGACAGTTTCAGTCACCTCCTAGCAACTTAACCACCGCGTTCTCCACATCCTCAAGCAAAGAAAGCCGGCCAGATATGCCTGGAAATCTCTCGTTCAGTGCCCGGGCGGCTAGTGTTAGTTGAGGGGGGGTCAGTGAACACTCATCGAGAACCTGATCGTTGCTGAGCACTGAACTTGTCGGACCGTCGGATACAACCTGTCCATTGGCCATGGTTATTGTACGCGGGAAGTGTTCAACAACGAACTCGACGTCATGTGTAACCACAATCACGGTGCGTCCACTCTTGTTCATGTCAGCAAGCATCTCAGCGAGATTTTCCTTCTGCTTCGCGTCTTGGCCAATCGTTGGTTCATCAAGGGCTAGGACCCGAGGTTCGGTAGCGAGGACTGATGCGAGAGCAACACGCTTTCTTTCACCTCCAGAGAGAGCAAACGGAGACCTCTCTGCAAACCCCTCTAGACCGAGGCTTCCTAGAGTCCTTTCACAACGCTCGTCAGCATCTGCATCGGTGAAACCAAGGTTCTTGAGACCAAAGATGACCTCTTTTCTCACGCTCTCTAGAAACAGCTGATGATCTGGATTCTGCCAGACGAGCCCAACTACTCTGGACAATTCAGCGACAGATTGCTCTGTTGCATCTCTACCCTCTATGAACACCCTACCTCTTTGTGGTCGAAGTAGACCGTTTAGGTGTTTTATCAGCGTGGTTTTGCCAGCTCCGTTGGCACCCATTATGGCCACGCGCTCCCCACGGTCAATCTGCAGAGATACTCCACGAAGGGCTGTGTATAAGCCCTCATAGGAGAAGTAGACATCCTCGACCAGAATCACTGGGATCTCGCCTCCTGAACCATTGTTGCGAGTTCTTCACCTGTCAGTGGTACCTGTCGCATCTGCATTCCTTTTGATAGCAGACGCTTGTAGATCTGAGTCGCCTTTGGAACTCCCACACCTATTTCTTCACATAGGTCCATTGTCAAGACCTCACGGGGAGGACCATCCGCAACTATGCTTCCCTTGTCCATCAGGATAATCCGAGATGCATCTTTGGAAACTAGATCGAGCCGGTGTTCCACAAGTACTACTGTCATTCCACTCTTCTTGTTCAGTTGAGCGATGATATCCAGAATTAGTTCTGCGCTCTTTGGGTCAAGATTCGACGTCGGTTCATCTGCTACAAGTATCTTCGGTTTAAGAGCCAGGATTGCACCCATGGCTACTCTCTGTTGTTCACCCCCACTCATCTCGTGGGGGTGCTTATCGCGAAGGTAGTCCAGATTGAGAAGTTCGATTATCTCTTCAACTCGTCTTCGGACTTCGGAGGGCTCCACGCCCAAGTTCTCGGGCCCGAATGCAAGCTCTCTCTCTACGTTAAGTGTCACTAGTTGATTGGCAGGATTTTGGAACACCAGACCTACGGTCGATGCAAGACCAGCCACTGTGGATTCCCTTTTGTTCTCCCCGTCAATGTACACATTTCCTGCAATGTATCCCCGATGAAAGTGAGGAACGAGACCGTTTATTGTCCGACAGAGCGTAGTCTTGCCACAGCCTGATGGGCCAGTGACAACCACGTATTCTCGCTCTCCAACAGTTGTAGTGATTCTTCTCAAAGCAAGCGAGTCCGCTCCAAGGTATTTGAAACTGAAATCAGCGAACTCAATCAATGCCACGGTCACGACCTCTTATCTGTCACCTTCTATTGGCTTCTGGTTCTTCTCCAATGCGGCTCGAATCAGCTCTACAGACCTTTCAAGCGCCTCATCCCTGTTTCTCGTTCCGTTTGCACCTGCAGCATTTGCATGCCCACCACCCTCGCCTCCGATAAGCTCACCCAGAGGTTCCATGACGTCCGTCCCGAGGTTGACATTGGTCCTTGTGTAAAAGTCGCGGGTGCTCCTAGAGCTTATTCTCACCTCATCGTTCGCAGTGACTCCCCCGGCTATAGCTACGTCTGCGCCTAGGTCAAGTAGCCCTCTGCAAGCACTGGCCTCAAAAGCCTTCACCTTCGTGGTGACAATAATCCAATCTCCGATTGTCTGCAAATTGAGCCGCCCAGCCGCCTTGAGTCTCGCAATCCTCTCTGAGCGATCTGGTCTGATTATCAATGAGTTCACACACGCCTGATAGTCTGCTCCCGCGGCAATCAGTTTCAGTGCGATTTCCAGTGAGTCCTTGTTTGAGTAGAAGAAGCGTCTGGTATCGAAAATCATGCCAATAAGCAGCAAGTTGGCTGTAGCGGCATCGATTTCCAGATTCAGGTCCTGAAAGAGTTCGAAGACTATCTCACAAGTAGACGTAGCTTGAGTATCGATTATGGTGTGTTCAGCTATTGATCCAATATCGGGATTCTCCTCATGATGATCAATAACGAGTGTTCTTGCTGGCTCTTTCAGGAGTGTGCTGACTCGGGATCCAAGCTGCAACTTACTGTTGGTGTCCAAAAGCACTATCAGATCGTGGGATTTCTCAGAGAAGTCGCTAATCTCTACTGGAGATTCAAGGAGGGAAAGAACCTTGTTGGATAACCTGCTCACATCGGCGCAGACCAGAGTAGGTTCTCCATTCGGTCTGATCTTCAAGTATAGCGATCTTAGTGCAAGCATAGAGCACACAGCATCAGGATCTGCATTCTGGTGGCCGATTATTAGAAGGTTCGATGAATTGGATAGAATTCTCTTGAGATTCAATCAGTCTTCAACTCCCTGAGTCGCTTCTCAAGCCATTCTGCTGCGTAAGCGGAGGCGTCCTGTAGCAGCTTGTCGAGATTCAGTCCTGTGTCATAGCCCTGTACCAAATCCATTTGCACATCAAGTTCGAGCTGATTCCCAAGCTCTATCGTGCAGTTTATGGACAGCTCCTCAATGCTCTTCTTTGGTACCACTCTGAGAACATACGTCGATATCTCGGCCTCGCATTCTTCAGCAAGGCCCTCGATGTCTTCTTCATTGAGATCAGGCAGGCCGATGTCGACAGGCTCGCGACTCATCTCCCTCACTGAACCTTAAGGTCACGTTTCGAAAGCTCGATTTCAATCTTTGACTGCAATTCCTTCAATTGCTCAGCAAGCTTCTGCACTTGCTTGTTTGTGGATGCTAGTCGCATTTCTAGGGTCTTCTCCTTGTCATCAAGTTCCTCGACTAGTTTCGTCTTGTTCATTCGAAACATGACTTGCCCTACGGTCTTGTAGGTAACCACGTCATCAGCCTGTTTTCTGAGCTCCTCAAGCGTAGCCTTGACCTCTGCAAGCTCAGACTGCATGGTCTGAGACATAGCTAGCAGAGTTTCGTGATTGCGTCTCATTGAATCGAACTTCTGAAGTTCTTGTTCAAGTGCAGGGGGGATTCTCTGGGCCATATTCTTCCGACTCCCTCATTCATTGATGGTTGTTTCCCGCTGCGCGTTCTTGGTTGTGACTTAAGGGTTTTGGCCTATATGAAAATGTAACATCGTGGCTGTTCTCAAGTCTGATGATGCGTGGTTTCTTCCTATGATTCTCTACTTGTTCTCATTCGCCTGCTGGTCGGCTTTGTGTGTCGACCTCCTGCTGAGTGTTCTTTTCCCACCACTTGTCTGGTTCGGGCTGGTCATCGAATGGTGTCTTCGGTACGGGATATGGAGTCAACCACAGAAAGACCGACGCTCCCACGAGCATCAGGGGTGTCGGAATGGTCAAGAGAGGCCCCCAATAGCCCGTGAAGAGTACATGGGTATATACAAGATCGACTGTCACTTCCACCATCTCGGCCACGACAGCCAGCAGGAAGGTCGTCCTGCGTGTGCTTCTCCCCCGAAAGTAACGAATCATCTGATACACAAGCGCAAGGCGCCAGACTGTGAAGGGGAATGTCACCACCATCAGATAGTCCACCATGAAGTCAAACCACCAGTACGAGTCACTGCGAGTGAACTTCCACGTCATGGCATCAATCACGACGGTCCCCTGGTCCAGCTGTAACACTAGCATGTAGGGTGCGAACAGAGCAAGTGCACCGATTATGAACACCACCACTCTGAGGTCAACTGCGACTTCAATCTCTCGTGGCCGAGCTCTCTCAGAAACCACGGGTGCTTGTTCAAGACGAGCTATCTGGTCAGCAGGTTCTCTGGCAGACGTGGTGTCTGCCGTATCAGGGGCCTCAACTAGGGGGGCATGTCTAGAATCAGTGGTTCTGATGACTCGTCGTCTTCTCCTTTGAACCACTACTATACCCACAACTCCCAGTAGAATAAACGCTCCCACGAGCGGACTCGTGAGCAGCCTCACAATGCTGAGAACGGGGTCATTTTCCACTTGGAAATCAAATAGCATTCGTTGCTCGTTATAGGACACGTCGTTAACCAGAATAGAGATGTAGTAGTTGCCATTCTCCATCTGTTCTGTGTTGAGATTGAACGAAATGGAGTTGCCCTCCATGTTTTGTACATAACCTCTAAGTGGACTGTACGAAGTGGGATAGCTAGAAGCGGCCACCGTGTATTCAATTGAGTAGATCTTGAACCTATCGATTGCGGTGACTGTGATCTCACACGTCCCGGAGAGCACATCATTATTCTTGACACTACACTCTATGCTTGGCGCTGTCAGGTCAATATGAAAGTCCACAACGACCGTCTGCGTTATGGAAGCCTCATCCGTGTTGTCGAAGACGAGATACCATGTCGGCCCGGGCGTAGCCAGATACTCATAGTCTCCAACGGTAACATCCTTCATGACCGCGTGGGCCTCAATGGCATGGCCTTCTCTCCAATCATTGAAAGCTGGTTCGTTGCAGATGAAGAATGTGATATCTGAGCCGTTAGTGACCTCGAAGTGCCCGAAGAGTCCCCGGCCGCGCGTCCGGACAGTCCATGTAATTGTTTCGTAGCCTCCAGGTGGGATGGTCAACTCTGAGTTCGCTCTGGCAATCGGTACTTGATTTGACACCATGATTATACCAAGAGTAATGATGACCCACTTTTTCATTCGCTGACCTACCGAAAGTTAGACTTGGGAGTATATCGACAATCAGCATAAGGAGAATGTAGACGTAAATAGCCTTCGAAATTGCGTACAGTTTCCTATCTTTCGTTTCTCCAATCGGAACTCGTAAGAAGAAAGATGGGCCAGAATCTTCCATGGATTCTGGCCATTGCACTTGTTCTTTATTCCTCAGCCCAGAGTCCGTCAGAGGAGGAATGCTAGGAATACAGGAGGGATGCAATCCCGATGACGGTAGACAAGGCCTCTGCCAATCTTGAACCCCTTGGGGCTTCGGGAAGTGGTGACACTGGCAGAGGAAAGGCGGAACGCATGAGTTTCTCAGAGTTGAGTTTCACTCATCTAGAGACCGGTCAGTTGGGTTGTCACCGAGTCGATGGATGCAATGCAAGCAGACACCCAAGCAACGTACGAATTCATCGCGGCCCTGAGGGATGTGATGTCTTCTGCTGTGATATCAATCACAAGTGTTTCTCCCTGGACCGAAACCGTCGCCCGGGCTCTGTCAGATGGTGCGGAGTTGGTTTCGGGTTCGAGAGCTGACCGAACAGTTTCAGCAACTTGAGCCGACTCCATCGGGATTTCAATCACTGCATGGCCATGAGCAATATCCGCGCACACGAGGTCTACCTCCGGAGTCCTAGGACCCTGATTCTAGGGCCGATCTCCTCTCCATTGATCGCATGGTGATGAGTCCAAAGAATCTTTCCGCCGCCAACATCTTCTATTCTGATCTCCACCTTGTTCGAGCCCTGAGACGATGCCATGACTGGTGCATCTGACTCAGTGGTTTCAAGATTGAACAAAGCAGCTATGAAGCCTGCGAGATTCCGTCCTTGTTTGGAGATTTTCTTGGGAATGGTCACGGCATAGACTGAATGGATTCGAAGGCCTTTGAGTGATGAAACCTCACGACGAAGTGCGGCGCTCTCTAACTTCACAGTCAGAAGCTCGCTACCCGTTGATGAGATGAACTGGATGGTTCCGGGATTGCCCTTCCACAAAGTCACAAGTAGTGCCATCTTGGCACCAGACTGTTGGATGCGGGCTACTAGCTCAGCAGAATTCATATTACCACGATTGAATCGCTCTGTGTCAGGGAGTACGCTCCAAAGGTCTCGTACAAACGAACGAACGCGGTTTGATGTCTTTCTAGAAGTAGTAAGGACTGCGAAAGGCATAAGTTTCACTTGCCCAAGCAGATTCTACTCAGTCGCTTCTGGCTCCTCAGAAGGCGTGCTCTCACCGGCCTCCACGGACACTGAGATTACCTCGGCCTCTTCCTCGTCCTCAATATTGGGAAGGAACTCATCAGGCTCTACAAGTTCGTCGTCATCTCTCAGAGCAAGAAAGTCGCCTGACATTCTCTGTGCTATCGCCCTCCTCGCAGCCTTGCCTGCATCAGTGAATGGAACATATGCACCACCAGCAAAACTCAGACCACATTTCTTGCACTTCCAGAGACCAACTGCCTCTCTCGTAAGCGCTCGTGTGGCACAGGAAGGACAGCGTTGAGGCTCAGAACGTCTTCTCTCTATATCAAGCACTCTACGGCGCAATTTGGCCCCATATCTTGAGCCGAATCTGCCCGTGCTGCCTACCTTCTTGGTCTTTCTTCCCAAAGTTGTGATCTCCTAGATTCTAGGGGTCAGAGTCCAACAGTTCGCCACCGAATTTCGCTTATTAGAGTATCTATCCGTGAAGTGAGAATTGCGCCTTGGATAGGGCCAAGACGCTTCTTCGGCTTTCACTTCGCGGCTTTCATGCTCTCCCGGATTAGGTCACGAATCACCTTGGTGCTGTCGAGTGCCATGCCCATGGCATTATTGATCAGCTCCAGTGACATCGGCCCTTTCCCGCCTCCCTTCTGCATTGCCGTGAAATTGTCGTTCTGGTCGATGGCCATGGTCAGTCGACAGTCTTGGACCATCTCCTCCTTGAGGAGGGGGTCGATGACAAGGTGAGTTCCAATCTTGGACACGGTGTGTTCTATGGCCATATTCTTCATAGGGAGTTCCAACATCTTACCGGTTTCTACGAGTTGGTCTTTCTCTAGCTTCTGTTCAGGATATCTTGTGCCAAGCAATGCTGCGTTCGCCGCAATCGATGATGCATCAATAAGGTTTCCATCGTACTCCAACGGGTAGATGTCGCAGAAGATCATGTAGACCTTCTTCCCGGGCTCAATACAGAGCTTATGTACATCTACAGACTCCGACTCTCTGACACCCCGGTCCACGACTCGGGCAAGCTCGATTGCATCCTCCTTTGGAGGTCCGAGCTCGAACAGAGGCGAAGCAATAGGGGCCAACTCTGCGGTCACCATCACAACTCCTTCGTCTGGAGTGTCTGGATATGGCTCGCCAGTGAGGACCTTCACACCAGCTACCACACTAGTTCCTCCAAGGCGTACCATGGCAGAACCTTCAGCCTTTGCCGCGACCGGGTTAGGCTCAATCTCAATTGGCCTGTACTCACCGAATTCTCTACCATCGACACGCTCGCCCTTGGCGAGAAGGTCTGCGATGTAGTTTCTATCAATGTGACTAATGACTTCCGCACTAAAGTCCCCCATTCTACTCATCCTCCATTATGTCGGCCTCTCCAAGGTCGGCCTCGAGGTCGTCATCATATTCATCGTCCTCGTCCTCATCATCCTCTTCAGCTGCTCTCTTGGCATAGGCGCGCTTGAGAGCGTCCTTCTGCAGCTCGTGAAGGTACTTGCAAGCGTTCATGCCCATCTCCATTGCCTCCATTAACTCCTCACGAGTGAACGAGCCATCTTGCTGGAGCAAGGTCAGTTCATTGGTATTCGGCAGAATTGCCATGGGAACGTCACCCTGACCGTACTTATCTTCTTCATCACCTAGGTCGACAATCAGTGTGCCTTCAGCCTTACCCACAGCTACCGAGGGTACCAGAGACTTCATCGGAATCCCGGCGTCAGCCAATGCAAGCGAAGCCGCGTTTATTGCAGCGCATCGTGTGCCTCCATCCGCTTGGATTACTTGAATGAAGACGTCTACAACAGCCTTAGGGAACTCCTCCAGGAACAAGGCGGGCTCAAGCGCATTGGCAATCACCATGGAGATTTCTCTTTCCCTTCGTGAAGGAGCAGGTCTCTTTCTATCAGGCACAGAGAACGTGGCCATTCTATAGACAACGCGCAGGTAGGCTCTGTCATTGAGCGTGAGATGCCTTGGGTGCAGCTCACGGGGGCCATGGACGGCTGCAAGAATGTACGTCTTGCCCTGCCTTATCGATGCAGATCCATCGGCTGTCTTCAGCACACCAACTTCCATCTGTATTGGCCGCATCTCATCTGGCCTTCTGCCATCAAATCGAAGGCCCTCTGCGGTCATAAGAGAGTCAGGTTTCTGTTCTGGACTCATTTTTCTTTCACTTCCTCATCATCTTTCGTTTCTGATTCTTCAGTCTCATTCGCTTCTTCGGCTTTTTCCTCTGCAACCGGTTCGGCATCTTCTTCGGCCGCTTCAACCTCCGCCTCTGATTCCTCGGTTTTCGCAGGCTCTTCGGCCTCCGGAGATGATTCAGCTTCTGCTGATTCCTCAACTGGTTCGGGGTCGCTTGGCTCTTCTTCATCAACGGCGTCTTTAGACGGAGGTGCTTTGCCACGTACCTCTGCCATTTCTTCTTCAAGCATCTGCCGCACTCGATCTGTGAGCTTTGATGTGTGAGCCTGCACCTCTATCATCTTGAATGCCTTAATTGCTAGACGCAAAATCTCATTGTTGGGAGCACGTATCCAAATGCGACCGTTCTGGCCGACCATTGTTTGAATTCCAGTCTGGTCCTTGATCATGTTGATCATGGAGCCTCTCCTGCCTATGACACGCGGTATCTTGGCAGGACTGATCTCGAGTATCATCCCATCCGTGAGCTTTCGTAGTCCGCGTCCTTTCATGCCCAAGAATGGCCCCGTTCCTCGGTCATATGCGATAATCTCTGCTGCAATCACATCACCGATGTCCATGTACTGAGATATGTCGTCAGCGTATGGTCTTCGGAGTGCGTTGTTCGCGTGGAGTGAAGCAATGTATGGAGAACCAATATTCACCTTCCAGTTATTGCCCGCTACTATTGTGATTGTACCGATTACGAGGTCGCCCTCCCGAGGAATGTAGACTCCTTCGAGTGCCACCACTTTCACAGTGTTTCCACGCAGCTCGGCAAGGCCAACCAATGTAGAGTAGATCTTGCCTCCTTCATCCATCCAGGTCCCAAAGGAGGGACGATATCTGCCCTCAGCTAACAACTGTCCTGGGACCACAACTTCTCGTTTTTGAAAGTATACTGCCAATGTTTTCCCTCATTTCTGTCGTTTTTCTTAAATCATCGATTAATGTAAATGTCCGTCATCGAACGGTTTCTATCTTCACTTGCCCCTTGCAGAGTTTGTTCAGGTCATCATACAACTCCTGCCTCTTTGACGCGGGAATCTCGATCAATCCAGACCAGGACCCATCTTGCGCCCATGTTTCGGACTTGATGACTCCAGTGTTTGCGACCATATTGTAGCCCTTTCCTGAGTAGGCCGCAGGAAGCGTGACCTGTAGCTTCGCGCTCTCAAAGGATATGGGGATAATCACTAGGAGTGATTTGACTATCCCAGGTATTTGCTCATCAACCTTGATGAACGGGTCAACGGTGACCTTGGCGTCTTCCATGGCCTGCCTGATCCTGTCTGGTGGGTGGGGGTGGCCCGTCTGTGGGTTCATCGCACGCTTCGAAATGTTCTCGATAATGGACTCTGTCTTCTCATGTATGAGCTGATTCCGCTGTTCGTGTGTCAGTCTAAACTCGCCATTCTTGATTATCTCGGAGGCCATCTCGAAGATGTCTGACGTTCCGAATTCCTCTGCGGCCAAGTCTTCTGAGGCTTTCTCGCCCCTTCTTGCGTCCTCGTACAAATCATAGCTCTTGAGAATATCCTCAATCGGTATCTCAGCACCACGTCTATATTCGAATGCAAGGTCAGGATCAACGAATAGCTCGAATCTCAGATGGCCCTTCTTCATCCCAATGACAACTGCATCTAGTTCCAGCCATTTCTCCCCAGACTTCCTTCCGGAACCCATCAAGTGTCAGTCATCTCCTATTCCTTCTCTTTAGCGCTAGGTGGCTTCAGAACAGCCTTCGTTTCATCAGGAGTGAGTCTCTGGAATGTGCGTGTGCTAGTCGGTATCTTGGCAATCTCGACATTCTCTGGAGTTAGATCGGAGTCTGTAGCCTCGCGAAGGGCATCAAGAGCAAGCTTGATTGCTTGGTCGAGTGATTGCTTTCGCGTCTGGTCATACTTGCTTTCAAGGAATTCACCGGCACGTGCGCTACCACGACCTATCACAGCCGCCAAGAACCCCCAATATGTGCCGACTGGATCCGTTACAAAGAGTCTTGGAGCACCGTCATGGTCTACAGACCCTATAATCATGGAAACTCCGTATGGCCTCCCTCTGGCCGCCTGAGTGAACCTTGCTTTCAAATCACAGATGTATTCAGCAACGGCCTCAGCGGGGACTGGCTCCTCATAGGTCAGCCAATATGATTGCGCTTGCAGACGCGCCTGCTGGACCAGCCTTCGAGCATCAGCCATGAAGCCAGAGGTTGCGACTCCAACATGCTCCTCAACCTTGGATATCTTCTCGATGGAGTCAGGCTCTTGAAGGGGCATAATCCTCTTTTCTGCCATGAGCACGACCCCTTCATTCACAAGTATTCCTATAGATGTCGCTCCCTGTTCGACAGCCTTCTTGGCATACTCAGCAGCGAATATGCGTCCATCAGGACTGAAGATGCTTGTCGATGTATCGTAACCTTCACCGCGAATGCCAAACACTATGGACACCTCCAGAGATGTCTGCTGGCGGAGCAGAACAGTGCAAACATGCGTTTACTCCTCCAAGTAGTCAAAACTACAACCTCCCGGAAGCCAGAGCCTCTCAAAGGGCAACACCTGGCAGTTCCGGTGAGTTGCCGTCAAACTGCTTTGTTCTCGCTCAATCTAGGCAGTTCTGCCTAGTGAGCTTGGTCGGTCTTCCTTAATCTAGGCTCATAAAGCTTCTGGTACACGTCCATTCTCGATAGTGCCTATTCCTGTAGAAGATACAAGTAGACCACGAACGCCAGCGACAGAAGAAGAGTCACAAAGGCGACTCCTGATTCAAACATCATGAAGGTCATGATGAAGACTGCAATCAGTAGAAGAATGATCTCAGTCCAGCCGGATCTAATCTGAGTCATATAGAGCCTGAGATTGACCACTGTCACGGTGAGAAACACGAAGACACCGGCCATAGTCAGCATCTCTAGGACGAGTGCAAGAAATGGGTTCAATGCATTCAATGTGCCCACTGGGCTGGCATCAACAACATCAGGTGCAGACCATACCCAGAATGCCAACCCAAGAACCATTAGCGCTGCCGTCAAGAAGCCAGTCAGTACTGTGGAGCGTACAATTTGCCTTCGTTCAGGAATCTCATCACTCACGGTTTCTCACACCGGCCTTGGAGTCCGAGAAGCCTCCGTCTCGCACTTAAAGATACCGACGGTTTCAATGGCGTTTCCAAGCCTGAGATTGTAGACTTCGAACTCCAACTCAGTCAACTCATCCTGAATTCTGCGATATTTCTCCTCAAACTCGTTTATGCCGATTGTGCCCGCCTTCTTCTCCACAACAAGTCGCTTCAATTCAGACTGTCGTACTCTAATCTTCTTCTTCAGCTCTTCCCATCGTTCGCGGTTAGATGCGATCGATGTGCCCCAGCTTTCCCCTGACTTCTGGTCTTGTTCAAGCCTTTCAACTACATCGTCCAATGATTCCTTGATGCTGGCGGGATCCTTTTTCTCCTCCAAGACTGACACCACATGAAATCGAGAGTAGATTCGATATATGCATTGAGATGTAGGATTGTGCACGATGCGAACTGGTTAGGGGCTGCTCAAGCCTTCCAGATCCAGTTTTTTGAGGGCCTCTGCGGACGGGACTCCCGTTACCCGATTCCAACCTCTGTAGTCATAGTAATCGTTCAGCTGCAATTCAATGTCGGGTGCGAA
>LRSK01000200.1 GCA_001563325.1 Candidatus Thorarchaeota archaeon SMTZ1-83 | reverse complement strand
ATCTCAAACGTAGTTCCAGAAGCGGCACCACCAAACAACACAGTCATTCCTGCATCTCGAGTCATGTCTACTGCCTGTTCCCAAGTCGCTGGGAGTCCTACAGCCTCGATAACAACATCTGCGCCGTATCCTCCGGTTTCGGCCCTCACTCGTTCGACTGCATCCTCTTTAGCCGGATTGATAACAACATCTGCACCAGCCCTAGCCGCCATATCTCGACGTAACTCAGCTAGGTCAGAAACGATGACAATTGATGCTCCACTCTTCTTCGCTAACATAATCATCATTTGGCCAATAGGACCCGCTCCTATGATGGCTACTGTTTCTCCAAGTTGGATGTTTGCTTCCTCTATTCCATGAACGACACAAGCTAGGGGCTCAGTCAAGGCTGCCTCGCGAAATGGAAGAGAGTCTGGAATGCGATGAGTGTTCCATTTGACCACATGTTTGGGGACCCTAACGTATTCTGCAAAAGCCCCGTTTACAAATGACTCCTTGAGTTCAGGACATAAATTGAAGCTGCCTCTTTTGCAGAAAAAGCAGGTCCCACAGGGGGCGGAGTTGGTAGCAACAACACGGTCTCCCGCATTGAATCTATCCACTCCCTCTCCAACAATTTCGACGGTGCCTGCATATTCATGTCCAAACAAAGCAGGGGTATGCCTCAGGAGGATTGGATGGCCTCGCTTGTAGGTCTTGACATCTGTTCCGCATGTGAGCGCATTGCCGACCTTTACCAAAATCTCACCAGGGCCAATCTCTGGGACATCAGTCTGTTCGTACCTGACATCACCAACTCCATGATACATTGCGGCGTTCATACGACGGCTCATGAGTTCAGACTCCACGGCGTCAATGTGTGGCCCGTTTAAATGACTTACTGACTGGCAATTATGAACCTGACCGGAATGCTTAATCAGAATACAGGACCGAGACCCTCTGAGGTGCTTCTTATGAAGATGCGGCTAAGATACCCTGAAACTCTGGAGTACACTGCTCGGAGCTCTTGGGATGGACTGACAGGCTGTACAGCCTATGTGACAGCAAACCGCAAGGTCGTCATTGACACTCCGCCAACGTATGGCGGCCGAGGAGATGGGATTTGTCCTGATGAGCTCTTTGTTTCATCGGTCTTGGGTTGCCTGAATAATACTTTCCTTGATTTTCAGCGTCGGTTTGAGATGGAGCTTGTTTCCTTGGATTTGACTGGCAAGGCCAAAGCAAAATTCGATGGATCGGGCTACAAGGTAGTTGGCATATCTGTCTCGGGAGAGATAATCGTGGGCAAAGATGAGTTGGAAACTGGTGAGAGGTGCCTTCACCTCATGAAAGAATTCTGCCATCTGACTCGAACGATAAGTGGATGTATTCCGATTGATTATGATATTTCTGTCCGTGAGGAATGATAGATCAGGCTAACTCAAGAGCCCTCTAATCCTCTCCTGTATGTTTGCTCATGAACAAGTTCCTTTATTCTCGCTTTCTGGTCCTTGCCTATCTCCTCAAGAGTACCATTACACTTTGAACATCGCGAACAGCTGGGGTTGATATGAGGTGCGATATTGAATTCACTGAATACTCGAGCTACACGATCATCGACATTTCCTCTGAGTAGAAGTGCCTTGATCTCTCTCTGCTTGGCACGTTCGTGTAATCCTGCATCAGAAGTCAGAAGGATACGATCCTCGCTCTTAGCGATGTCCAACAGATCGTCATCGTGGATATCTGTCGAATAGATGGTGTCGTGGCCTGTCAGCCTGAGCCACAAGGCAAGTTTACCGAGCATTGCATCAACTATGAATTGCGTCATGGTTTCTCACCGAAAAAGAGACGCGCAGCGTTTTTCCACATCACAGATTCAATCTCATCCTGAGATACTTGAGGATGTCCTTTCTCCAGTATTGCGTCGGGTATCCGTAGTTTAGTGAAGAAATCCTTCCACCTCTTCAGCGGCATAGTCTGCTCGAAGAGCGGAAAGTCACTACCCCAGAGCATTCGATTTGGAAATACTCGGAATATCCTTGCATCTGCTATCATACTGTAGATTCTGTCCGTGCTCCTGGCTGCAAAAATCTGCCAACCTGAAACGTCCACAAACACGTTAGGGTTCTTTGATGCGATTGTTAAAGCCTCATCAACCCAAGGAATTCCCGCATGTGCTAAGACTATCTTGAGCTCGGGGAAGTCGACAGCCACGCTGTCAACATAAACCGGCCTTCCATACTTGATATGCTTGAATCTTGAAGTGAAACCTTGATGAATTACCACTGGAACATTGAGCTCAGTACACAGCTCATAGTATGGGTAGAACTCCTCACTATCAGGATAGAACCCATTGGGAGGATACATCTTCCATCCGCCACACTTTTTCTCCTTGACAGCACGTTCCAACTCATCTAATCCTTCATTTCCCCTTCGAGGATCTATTCCAACAAATGTGAGGAGGTCCGGATTGCCCATCACTTCATCTGCATGCCAATCCGTCTTCTCTTTCAGGCTCAACGGCATATCTTGGTTGAGACCGCTGTCGATTGGCAGGATTACTGCTCTCTCAATCCCAGCATCACTCATGGCTGCTTCCAATGCTTCAATAGGGGAGTCCAGTTGAGGCTCTGTGCCATCTCGTTCAGCTGCAATGCGACGAGCCTCTAGGTCCTTCTCACTGATTATGTCCCTCGTCCATGTGTGCACATGAGCATCGATAACTCTCAAGGGGTCAACACTCGGCTCATACATGATGCTGCAGCAGATTAGGCTTCCGTATTCGATTCATCTGCTGCTGCTCTTAGAATCTCAATTGTTTCGACAGGCACAGTGGTGCTGCCAAGTCCGCTCATCCAGGAGTTTCCATGATAATCGCTACCACCCGTCTCTATAAGACCGAGTTCTCGTGTGATTCTCATTAACTCATCCAAGCTGGTTTCGAATCCAACCGGTCTGTAGTCATATTCTACCTCAACACCGCGAACTCCTGCATTGGCCAGGTCTTGCAGAAACTCCCTCAAATCTGCCACTTTAACCGTTAAGGGATGTGCAACGACCGGCACCGCTCCCACTGATTTGAGAAGATCAATCGCCTTGAAAGCATGCATTCTCTTTTTCTCTACAAACGCAGGTTTTCCTTCGCCGAGATACAGTTCAAATGCCTCTTCCGTATTCTTGACGATTCCTTTTCTTACAAGTAGTGAGGCAAGATGCGGTCGCCCTGGACTCTCTACACCCGTTAGGATTTCATTTAGCTCTCCTTGCTGCAGCTCAATTCCCAGACCGTGGAGCTTCTCAACCATCTTGGAGAACTTGCCTTGGCGTCTATTTCTGAGGTCCTGAAGTCTACTGTCAAGTATCGTGGACTCGAGGGGAACAAAATAGCCTAGTATATGGACCTCTTGGCCCTCATAGTCTGCACTGAGTTCCAGACCCGGCACCCTCAGCAAGTCTGATGTTACCTTTGCTTCCATGAACTCTCTCAGACCCGCAATCGTATCGTGGTCAGTCAGGGCAATTCCACCAAGCCTCAACTCATCTGCTAGGCTGACTAATTGAGTTGGTGAATCATTTCCATCAGAGAGGACCGAGTGTGTATGAAGATCAGCACGGGCTCTCGCCATGAGCGGCCTCCCTCCTCAGTTCTTCCACGAGTCTTCTCACCTTATGACAGACGTTTCTTATCTCTGTCCTTGTCAAGTTCGGTGAGGCTGGGCAAACATCATCGCCAAGGCATTTGCGTTTGGTGTAGTGATAGACAACTGGGTACCATCGGCAACCTTCTGGCCTAGCTTCATAGATCTTACATTCCTTCGAAGCCGGATCATAGAAGTAGCAGTGACCATCGACATTCTTCAGTTCACTGAAGCTACCAATGACGCGATGGGAATAATCACTGGTTGAGTAGCCAAGGGCATTAATCCTCTTGGCATCCTTTCTTGTGATGGTCATCTCCGTTTCTTGACAGCATAACCTCACTTCAGGACAAAATCGCTTACAGTCAATAGCCATCAAGATTCCTGGTCTCCGATTGAGGTTTGTCAGGGGGTGTGTGGTATCATTCCAATTGTGAGTAATGAAACCATTATTCAATGCACATTAGAGAGTGGTCAGACTGCGGTTTAATGGGTCATCACGTTGATGAGACGCTCACCATCCCTACTTCATCATCATTCCACGATTATAGCCATCAGTGAATTTGCTTAAGACTTTCGGAGTAACACTCCTCTCTCACCCTTTTCGATGAGCCAGATGATTACTGCCATTTCTGAGATGATTAAGGAGAGTAATATTGCATCGCTGTTGAACTCATGCTCTACGTTGAAGAAATCATCAAGATTCTCGAATATGAGTTCAATCTGGCAAGTTTCAGAAACGAAATAGGACCCTCCTGACGAGTTCCACTCATAATAATATGTGCCGAGAAAAATACCAAACTCCATTGAGTAATACACATCTGTGCCATTTAGAAGCTCTACATTCCAGCATTCAAAACCATATCTCTCAGAGTCGCCCATGACTGTCACAATCTGGTCGCCCACCCGGACAGAATCACCAACACTCCAAGAACTAACATTGACCCAAACTGGATATTCTCTCACCTCCTGATCCCTCAGGGCAAGACTTAGATTGTCCAGATCTACCGCTGCTGAGATCTCATAGGTTGTAGAGGTGCTTTCTACCTCACTGACTGCAGAATCCCAACTTCCCTGTCGAGTGTAGTGCCTGTATCGATAATTGAGTTGGAGATCTATTACATCTGTCTGAATTGGGACGACTGTGATTAATGGGATGACAAACGCAATAATAAGTAAGCCTGGCACCACAATATCACGTTCTGTGACTGAAATCTCTAATCCCCAAGTGTATCTAGGAGTGAATTCCTATAATGCTATCGAAACTACAATTCTCTACGCATGTCCCCGAGTGATCCGTCGGACCCGGGCAACGCTATCTGAAAGGTCACTTGTGTCAGAATTGCCTGTGACTTCACTCATAGAGACCTGTGTGGGTGTCTTACCAGTCAGTCTTAGGTATGTCTGGGCTCTGACATGGTGGATGTAGGCGGCAAGAGTGTCGGGATGTCCTACAGCTCCGAGAAAGAGGTTGCGCTGTCTGCTAAACACGCTCAGAATACGGTCTATTAGTTTCATCTCTATAGATTCGTTGACGCCAATGGTTCTAAAGGTTTTTCATTTGTCCATCAGCCTTTCTGGACCCGAGCCAAAGCGCTAAATACTCTACAGGAAATCCCCCTTTGTTCCTCCTGAAGGTGAAGGATAAAAATGCGCATTGCAGTCATAGACCACTCCCGCTGCAGGCCAAAGGACTGCACACACGAGTGTCAGAGATTCTGCCCCATGGTCAGAACAGGCACCGAAACAGTCGTGTTCTTCGATGGTCCCGACAAGCCCCCGACCATAGTGGAGTCTCTCTGCTCGGGTGCGGCAATGTGTGTGAAGAAGTGTCCCTATCATGTAATCAGTATTGTCAACCTTCCAGAGGAACTCGACACTGATGGTAGCCACCGCTATGGTGTGAACGGATTTCAGCTTTTCCGAATGCCCACACCGAAGCAGGGCCAGGTCCTAGGACTAATTGGTCCAAACGGCGTTGGAAAGACCACAGCTGTGAGAATTCTTGCAGGCGAACTAAAGCCCAATCTTGGTGAAGTAGAGGAA
>LRSK01000199.1 GCA_001563325.1 Candidatus Thorarchaeota archaeon SMTZ1-83 | reverse complement strand
TATGATGTTGGGTCTTCCTATGGCTCGTGTCAGATGATGGAGAGAGTCCCCGTGGTGATAATCGTCTGGAACACAAACGAGAGGGGTTGGACTACGGAGGTTCACAGTGTGGCTGCTGCTATTCAGAACTTGCTTCTGAAGGCTCATTCATTGGGTCTCGGAGCCTGTTGGATTGGTGACATCTTCTATGCGTATGAGGCGATTGTGAAGTACTTTGAGAAGCCTTGGAAGTTGTTGGCTGCGATAACTGTGGGGTGGCCTCGTGTGATTCCAAGAATGAAACCAAGACTATCAGTTGATGAGGTGGCAGAGTTCTTGGATTGACAAGTACTGTCGGAGAATGAAAGCTAAATCCACCCTTTCTTTCTGAAGTAGAAGAGCAAAATAGACCCTGTGAGTAGCATTACGACCAATAGTACAGGATAGCTGTACGGATTTGCCAACTCTGGCATGAACCAGAAGTTCATACCATAGATGCTCGCAAGCAAGGTAAGGGGTATGAAGATGGTTGAAATGACCGTCAAGATCTTCATGACTTCATTTAGCCTGTTGCTAACACTTGAGAGGTATATGTCAAGAATCCCCGTGAGGGAGTCACGATACGTTTCAACGAGATCATTAACCTGAACCACGTGGTCATGGAGGTCTCTTAGATAAACCTGTGTTTGGTTACTTATGAAACTGGACTCTTCACGATTCAGTCTGGAAACTATCTCTCTGAGAGGCCAGACATGTCTCCTAAGCAGGATTGTGTTGCGACGAAGTCTGTATATCTCTTGCAGAGTTTCATTGGTGGGGTCTTTTATGACCTTGTCCTCCAGTGCCTCAATCCTGTCACCGAAGCCCTCCAAGACCAGAAAGTAACGGTCAACGATAAGATCGACAAGAGAGTAAGTGAGATAGTCTGATTCACCCTTCCTGATCCTTCCCAGACCACGAGAGAGCCTGTTCTTGATTGGATCAAACAAGTCTACTTCAGACTCTTGAAGTGAGATCACATATTGATCTCCAGTTAAGATGCTCACTTGCTCTGATAGAAGCTCACCTGCATCACTATCGTAGTCGAATGCTCTTAGAAGAAGATACAGGGAGTCCTTCAGGATCTCCATCTTGGGCCTCTGTTGAGTATGTGTTATGTCCTCGAGAATGAGATCATGAATGTTGAAGTTGGAACCGACTTTCTTGATTAGTTCAAGTTCGTGTAGTCCTTGGACATGAATCCATCTGACGGTCTTCTTGTCCGAGGGCGGTGTACACTCGTTCCAAGAAACGGCCACTCGTTCACGATAATCGACCTCATCGAAATCGATGATTGTGACAGTTGGTTCCTTGGTAAGCCGTGCGCCTGTGTGAACTGGCGTCCCGGGTGGCAGACCTACTGTTCTCCTGTGTCCTTCCATCGTCACTCACGACGTTCACAGTATTATCGAACTCGTAGATATTCCTAATGATAGTGGACTCTGGACAACTCACAGAAGATGGCAATTGCTGCAAGGATGTCACAGAACCAGTCAAGCCTTCATCCAAGAGTGTGATTTCTTAAATCCAAGCTCTTCACAAAGGAAAAGAAGACCAATTGAGCTCATTTTGGATGCAATATGCTCGTCGCTTGCTTGCGTGGCAGTTTCAGACCAAGCTGTTTCAGTCTCGACAACTCATCGGTTGGAGCGTTGGTATCAGGGTCCACTGCTAGGCATGCACCACGAATCATCAGTGTCCTAAGCTGCCCTTTCGCGGTCGGATTGTTTCTCAGATGAGGGGCGTCTAGGACACCCTTCTTAACTGCCCGCACGTACGTCTTGGGTTCGATGAGCGGGTCCTTTGCAGTTTCGTCACCCAGTGAGTGAATCGATGCGATTAACAGCTTGGCCTCTTTCACAAGCTCGTTCTTCCGCGAAGAAATCTCCTTGTCGTCCAGCGGATTCGAGGTTCCAAGAAGGCAGTCATGAATTACTCTTCGTGCGATCTTACAGCTCTGAATGACTTCTTCTGCAGTTGCAACATGGTCTGCTTCACAGAATCCTACTACATGCACAATGTGCGGATTCAGCTGCATTCCTGTATAGACTGAAGCGGCCAGCTGACCCATGCCCATGTCGAGATCGGGGGGATAGGAGAAGAGCCCAGGTCTTACCTGTCTTATGGACAGGAAGTTGTGATCATGCAACGATTCGACCAGTTCAATCTTTGCAAGCATCTTGGCAAGATCCATCTTAGGGGAAGTTCCAAGCGGTGTGTTTAGCATGTATTGTGCGACATAATGCCTAACACCAGCTGCTTTGGCATTGTAGGCTGATAGGTACGCCATAGCGACTGCAATTGTATCATGAGCGCTCCTCAGGCTCCAATGATGGGGCTCATTAATCTCGACTGGAATGTCATGTTTAGTGTGCCATCGGTAGTTTTCTTGATTCTCGGTGATTGCTTCCTCAAGAGGCCTCTTACTTCGCCCATCAAGCTCACTATACCATAGAAGAGGTGTTGCACACCAGGCGTTGTTTATCGTTTCTTTCAGCAGCTGGGCCCAAGATATCAGGTCTCGTGTGCCGCTGTAGCATCTCAACAGAGGATAGTTGCCTCTTCTTGAGGCCTCAAAGAGCCGCCGCAGTTCCTCGATTTCTCTTAGTGGAACTCCTCCATCGCCCTCTAGACTCTCGTTCATCTCAGCAGGGCGGAAGAATGACTCCTGTGCATTCTGATCTGGGCCGATTGAAATAACATCTAAGACTGATGCCTCTGCTATCTTCGCCACGCCGTTTATTGTTTCTTCGACAGACGGTAGACCGAAATGATGTCTGATGAGTGGCATCGGGCTTCTGATTGCGAGTCGTGTAACAAGGTCTTGGGGGTTCTTCTCCTCTGGCTGCATGTCAGTGCGCCCTCGGAGATACTCCAGCGTATTCTCATCCGTAGAGTAACCAGTGAAGATCTCTTCAAACAGGCGCGTTTCTTCTGCAATGGGTTCGATTTGTG
This sequence comes from Candidatus Thorarchaeota archaeon SMTZ1-83, assembly GCA_001563325.1. Next base: position 21,182 of record LRSK01000199.1, on the reverse strand, counting down.
CTGTACAGCCAAGTATCCATCGCTTCGTTTCCAGACCATTCTCGGTTACGGCCCCTTTCAGATTATCAAGAAGTCTTGCAGCGCTTGCCGTAGTGAGTCTGTAGCTAACGCCGACAATATCTGGGTCGTGTTTCTTGACTTGAGCTATCAGCTCATCAATAGGTGTTGCAGGTCCCAAGAAGACAGTGTCGTGGCCTTCTTCTTCAGCAAGGTTCAGAAATCGAAGAACACCTGCTACGTGAACACAGCTTCCAATAGCGGCGCCCAAGATCTTCATGTGTCATCCACCTCCAATCCGTGGATGTCCAACATCTCGTGGAAATCAGGATAGTTGAGAGGCGGCTCTCCCGTTCGAACGTATTCCTTGACTTCATGGGGGCTCATTCCATCAAGAGCCAGGCTCTCTAGATTGCGTCCAGTTCCCCAGAAATCGTGTTCGTATAGTTGGCATGCAATATTGACTATGGCATCTGTAGCCGGAGTTGGTACTCCTATCAGTCTACCAAGACTGGCAATGGGTACGAGCCCTGTGGGAATATCCTCGAGTACGTAGCGGTGTTTCAACGATGAGGGGCTACCAATTTCGTCATAAGCATCAATGCTTCGGATACACTCGCACAAGGTGGTTCCCTTTGCATTATACGTGGTTCTTAACCACTCTAACACAGACACATAGTCTACGGAGAAACCCTTGGCCACGCGGACTCTCTCCGCATCCATCTTCTCTACTAGTCGACCCACTGTCTTGGAAATGGCATCATGATAGTGATTATACCCACCTTGTCTTGACTCAAGAAGACCAGCACATAGGATTGTAGGGGTCGGGTGTAGCATTGCACCAATGTTGTTAAGACTAGTTTCCATGACGTCCTCAGCCAGCTCGAGTGCAAGCGGAAGTCGTTTCAGACTACTCATAAACTGTTGATTGTTGTGGGCTGGAAATGAGCTTGCTCTTACACTGTTCTTAATCTTCGAGATCATGACCGAGTCTTGTGACATGGTCCTTGATACAAAGCTGAAAGTCTGAGCCTCGCCCAGAAGGATATCTTCTGTGTGTTCATTTAATCTCAATATTCTCGCGAACTCAAGTGCACCTCCAGTCCGTCCAGGCATCAGAAGTACAGTCTGCCCCGGCTCAAGGTGTGGGCCCAAAGTTCTGGCAAAGAAAGGGTGGGCTTGCGCAGGTACTGTGATGATGAGAATATCCCGATCTGCAACTGCTGCACCCATGTCATCCGTGACCAGTGGAATATGCGCGTGAGCCTCGATTAGACCATGAATATCAATGCCACTTCTGTCTGAAATCTTCTTGACATTCCTGAAGGTACGATTGTAGACAGAAACATCAACGCCATGTATAGAGAGGTAACTGGCTAGGCCTCTGCCAGCATGTCCTGCACCCAGGACTGCAACCCTGACTGGGTCTGACGTGTACTTCTCCGACTCTCTCCTTGGCATGAGTTTCATGCCCCAGCTCCGACTCGTGAAGCTCGGTTTCATCAGTGTTCTTGATGAACAAATGCACTCCAAGTCGGACCAAGTTGGTCTAGAAGGCTCAAGATACGAAGGTTGTCGATGCAATCTCTCTACGAATTCTCTTCCACAATAAGCTCGCGAGATAGTATTATTAGATTTACGAAATTCGACGATTGCCGAAGCAAATCTCGGGTTGAAGCATGAGAGACAATCGAAACAGCCGAATCTGGATCATAAGAGAAACGGTCTTGCGGTTCACTCAGTCGTCAGACCAAAGTGTTATCCATCTTATTCTGTCTTTTAGCAAACAGAAGGGGTCTATGAGGGTTTTTCTGGGCCTTATAAGGGAAAAGAGGGCACTCTTATAAGGGCTGGCTCTGATTGAGTCGTGTTGAGAGATTGAGTAGGAATCGAGGTCGGTAGTAGCTCCGTGGTTGCTGTGTGAGCAATCATAGTACTGACTGGCCCACAACGAGTTGTACCCAGACCGTGCAATTGCGAAGTTTCCTAAAATCGCGTTAAGCCATGATGGAAGAAGATGAATGCAATGTTAGAAGAAGAGGTCCTAGATATCAAACTGCAAATTCCAAGGCGGAATGATATTGAGAGTAGAATGCCCATGGTTGCCAGAGTGATTGCGGATGGACCCTATGTCAATGAGCTAATCGTAACTGAATCTCCTCATAGTGTTCTAACAGTGAGGAGAGTTTCTAAATGAGCTATAACGTGATTCATGCCTCGCCCTCTGAAGCATGGAATAGGGACTTGCCACCAATCGGCTTCTCGGTCGACAGTTCGGGTACGGCAATGGCTGTTTCCAAGTTCCCTGAACCAAATTACTATCTGAGAATGGCAAGACCACCAAGAGGTGTACTAGAGTTTGTTGTCAAGGCATATAGGAATGTGAAGCATGATCACAACATCCTCAAGAGACTGATTCACGACTTCTGTGAAGAGTCAAGAACTGTTTGCGACATGAGTAGAACCACCACCACGGAAATAGACGGAGTGTCTCGTAGGTCTCGAGAGTTTCTTACAGGGCGAAATCTCTCAAGGAAGAAATGGTTAGCTGCTATAATTCCCTCCCCAGATGGGGGGCCATATGGACTTCTAGTGTTGTTTGGTGCATATGTGGGGCCACATAGAAACGGAAAGAAAGTAGCAATCATGAAACGCCCGGTTCTGAAAGGTCTGAAGGAGAGCTTCCAGTTGACAAATAGCCGCTAGAGCGGATAGGAAGTAGACAGAAATGACGGACACCAAGGGAGGAACTTGTCTAAGTTGTGGAGGAAGCTCATTCACAAAGGACCGAAGTCGTGGAGAGATGATTTGCACATCCTGTGGGCTTGTTGCATCAGATCATATCCTTGACAGAGGACCTGAGTGGAGAGCGTTCACTGCAGAGGATAGGAAAGCACGAGAACGAACCGGAGCACCAATGACACTCAGGATTGCTGACAAGGGGCTGTCGACTACAATTGACTGGCGGAACAAGGATGCCTCAGGCAGACCTATTGGTGGACAACGTCGAGCGTCAATCTATAGGATGCGTAGATGGCATAGAAGAACTAGAGCCCGCGGTTCTAACTATAGGAATCTGATTTCCGCACTGAGTGAGATGGAGAGGCTAGCCTCACAGCTTGCAGTTCCACGAGATACACAGGAAACTGCTGCTTTGATCTATAGGAAAGCTCTGAAGAAGAAACTGGTAAGGGGTAGGAGTATAGATGCCGTTGTGGCCGCTTCGATATACCTTGCCTGCAGGATACATCGAATTCCAAGACGGCTTCATGAGGTTTCGGTCGAGTCGAGAGCCACAAGAAAAGAGGTCGGTCAATCTGTAAGGCTTGTCTTGTCACAAGTAGATGTGAAAGTGCCTGTGGCTTCCGCAAGAGACCTGATACCAAGACTTTCTTCGGACCTTGGTTTCAAGGGTGAAACCGTAAAGCGAGCCACAGAGATAATTGTCAAGGCGAGGAGAAGGGGAATTACAGTAGGCAAGGACCCGGGAGGCATTGCGGGGGCTGCATTGTATATCGCAGGTATTCTCGAGGAAGATAGACGCACTCAGAGAAAGGTAGCAAAAGCAGCGCATGTCACAGAAGTAACCATTCGCAACCGATACAAGGACCTTGTCCGCTCCCTTGGGATATCATTTGGATTAGATCCCACGGCATAGAATCTGTATGAGCTCTCAGGCATTAACATCTGAAGAGAGATGATCTTCAATGACTTCTCCAATTGGTAGGTTCAGTCAATGTCTTGCTAACAGAAGCACAATCGTCTATCTTATGGGATTCTCTCTTGGATTGATTCTATTCCTAGCTCTGTTGTTTCAGAGTCAGTTCGATGTTCAGATCCTTTTTGGCGGCAAAGGGGCACTCTTACTCCTTTCATTATCGGGGGCCGTGATGAGATTCCTAAGTGGATTTGGGGTGATGCTTACATACGCGTACATTTGCAGCATTGTCCTTCGAGGTGCAGCAGAGCAAGTCAAGGGCAGTATAACACGTATTCGATTGCTGAAGATTGCTCTGACAATCCCTATTCTATTTGTCTTGGTCTATGCACTGTATGCTTTCGTCAATGTGTATTTCTATTCGCGGAGTCTTACACTGATTGAGAATCTCACCGCAGTCTATGGGATTTGGTCGCTGATGCTTCTAGTCTACATAATTCCGATAGCCAGAGAGGAGTACAATCCTCAGCCTGTAGGAAGCACCATCGATAACCTAGATGAAAGACTGAAGGGCTGGAAACATGCTCTATGGAGAGGATATCAGCTGCATGTTTGGAAAGACTACGGTCGAGTCTATTCTGAGGAATTCGAAAGATACCAGCAGAAGATGTCTGAGATTCGTGCAATCCTGAGCGGAATTCTTCTCTTGCCCACTGCGTCTGTTCTGATGATTTTGCCACCCGCCGGGATTCTTGCAATCATGCTCTGGCTTAGGATATTCTCATTGGACTATAGACCTCTAGCCAGATATGAGAAGTTGCTTCTGGTTTCCATATTAGTAGTAGTTCTTCTCATCACAACACTTCTGTTCTTAGCTATGGACATCTCAGAGTCAATTGTCTATTTCGGCACTTCTTACTCAATTGGGGTCTTCTCTAGCATAGCCCTGTTTGGGTTTGTGGTCTGGCAGGTCTAGCTGCGTTATTATCAGAGGCCGGGATCAGATTCAATGAGATAGGAGATGAAGTTTACAAGCCGGCTCCTCTGCGAGGCATCAATTGCAGAGATTTCTAGTGTAGGAAGATTGGTCATCGTCTCAATGCGAGAGGCCGGTAGGCGGTCGGGGAGGTCTTGCTTGTTGGCAATGATTGCGAATCTTGTGTTTTGAAATGACTCTCTGAGGAACCTCAATGAGTACTTGACGCCATTTACATCCGCTCTTGTGCTGTCGGTAATGACGAATAGATAACGATTGTAGGGCTCACTATCCCGTAAGAATGAGGACGAGAAGACTTCCAGTTTCGTGGGCTCATAACTAGAAGTCTGTAGCTCCCAGAACGTATAGACCGTGTCCTTGGCGTCGACTAAATAGGTCGTGCCTCGACTCCTAGCACCCCTATCCAATAGACGTACTATTGATGTCTTTCCCACCCCGACCTGGCCGATTAAGGCAATCGCGATTTTTCGTATGTCACTAGTCATATCTCATGAACCTGTACTATCTGATGTTTCTCGAATTCGATTAGATCTGAAGTATTGCAGTTCAGATTCTGAAGAGCCATGAGAGAGTCCAGACAAAGCCCTATCAGACTGTTTGCTCTTCTGCATGCAAGCATCATAGTTGGCTAGTAGCGATGTCTTCTTCGCCGGTTGTCGCGTCTGCTACGTGAGTAGCGCCTATTGCTTCCACTACCATAGCCACCATAACTGTGACCTGAGGGCCCACCATAGGAGTATCCTTCGTAGTGGTGACGGCGTTCGGAACGACCATGATGTTCCTCGGACATATCAACTTCGCTGTTGATTTCCTGTATCTCTTGATCTGTTTCCTGAATCTCACTTTCACGTCCAATCTTCAGACGTAGGTTGCCACGAAATAGTCCAGTGTACGAGTTTTTCAGCTCATACGTCTTGCCAGGTTCTATCTCTGGAATCATATCATTCCATAGGGGTACCGTCACAATGCCCGTTTCGTCTCCAACGACTGCACTCGCTACTCGATTCAGACTTCCATCGCGTCGGGATGTGACTTCACGTGCGTCGGACTTTTCAATCACTTTGAAACTGATGTTGATATTGCTCATTCTGGGTTCAAGTTCTGCTACTTTCACTTCTTTGACTTCTGCTTCAGAATTCATATGAATCACGTCGGTTGCACAAAGAAGCATTCTCATTAGACTGACAAATCAGCACACACAGATCCTATACTATGGGTCAAGAAATGCCATCCTTTGTGTCAACTCTATCTTGCTGATTCTGAGGAGAGCTTATAAATCTCAGGATATCGTTCGGAAAGCCGAAAACGTGTTTATAAGCTCCAATTTGAAACCTTGGGGCTTTATAAGGACAGAGAGTTTTTAAGCAGTTTCACAATATCTTCCGTAATAGACTGATAGAAAGTAGGAAGAATCTGCTTGACAGATCGGACAGAATGATGTCCTGAAACAGCCTCCCACAGAAGTTGGGAGGATCCGAATGGCCTGAATCGACAGAACGGATAATCCTACTTGACCAAGTGATGTCGAGAGTCACTGCACAAGAGGTGACAAAATGAGAAAGGACAAGAAAACAGAATACAGTAAAGAGAAATCAACAGATGATAAAGAGAGACTGAAAGCGCATATCCCACTAAGTCAATGGGATGATATCGAACGGAAAATGGCTATTGTTTCAAGGATGTCAACAGAACCAATTCGGACTCCTTCAGAGAGCGTGAGTTCTTGAATATCATCTCAGATGGTCTCATCACCTCGGTTGACGATCTTGGAGAGGTAATAGATCTCTCTGAACCCGAAGAACAGTTTCTCAGCCAACTGACTAAGATTCACCCAATCCGTGTACCGGAGTATTATCTATCCCTGATTGATGAGAATGATCCAAAAGACCCGATAAGGAAAATGGCAATTCCTACTGACAGTGAGCTTATTGCAGAGGGGTCATATGATACTAGTGGTGAGCTGTCAAACACCGTACTACCTGGGATGCAGCACAAGTATCCGCAGACTGCAGTCATCCTAGCTACGGCCGAATGTGCCATGTACTGTAGGCATTGCTTCAGAAAGAGGTTGGTTGGACTGCCAAGTCAGGAGATTCTGCGTGATATGGATGCTGCCGTCAGCTACATATCAGATCACAAGGAGATAAACAACGTACTAGTCACTGGCGGCGACCCCTTCACACTGGAAACCTCCCAGATAGAGCGAATTCTTGAAGCGCTTGCAGAGATACCTCACCTGGACTTTGTCAGGTTTGGCACTCGCATTCCAGTTACCTTCCCACAACGGTTACTAGAAGATGATGAGCTGTTACGGGTCCTGCGCGACCACTCCGGAAGATCGAGAAGACTGTTTGTGGTAACACAATACAATCATCCGAGAGAGGTGACAAGAGAGTCGATCGATGCTGTTGACAGGCTGCTGTCCTCTTATGTCACCATAAACAATCAGACTGTCCTTCTCAAGGGAGTAAATGACAATCGAAACACATTGGCAGATCTTCAGAACAAACTTGTGAGTATTGGAGTCAACCCATACTATGTGTTTCAGTGTCGTCCTGTCATGAGGGTGAAGAGGAACTTCCAAGTCCCACTCTATCAGGGATATGGGATTATTGAGGGTGCCAAGAAACTCCTCAATGGACACAGCAAGAGATTCCGGTACATCATGTCACACCGCATGGGGAAGATTGAGATTCTTGGGATATTGAACGATAGATTCCTCTTCAAGTATCATCAAGCGAAACTTCGCAGTGACGAAGGCAGGATATTCACACGACCTTTGGACAAAGAGGCGACTTGGTTGGATGACCTACGAGAGTAGGGTTAGGCTCTCAATCGTCTTTGGATTCACAGGAAAGTGGCTGGAAGGATAATCATGGGTAAACGTCTAGGTCACTGGACGTGGGGGCGGACGGGGAGGTTGAAGTCTTCCCCTTAATCTCGCTTGCTATTATTCAACAACAATATTGTCGATGACATCAACGACTCCAAACGTGTTCTCCACGCATTCGAGTGCTGTACGATAGGCGATAGGGCTTGTGACTGTTCCAGCTATTGTCACCTTTCCATCCTTGACTCGAATGTCCATGTCACTAGGCTCGACCCCGTCTGTCTGTTTCATTGCAGAGATGATGTCGTCTGCTATTGCTTCATCCACAACGCTCTTGGTTGGCACTATCTTGAGTGCGTTCTTAATCTCTAGTACTCCGCCAACATCACCGGCAATCTGGGTCGCACGACGCTTCTTCCAATATGCATCAACATACCCGTCAAGCTTCACTATGCCTTTCTTGGCGGATACCTTGATGTCCATCTCATTTATGCTCTGGCTCCAAGATAGCATGTTCTCTATTCTGGACTTGATCTCTGAGTCGGTAGGTTGTCTACTCGAAACCTCCGGAAATCTGACCATTAGTTTGTTGTCAACCTTTACAACGCCTGGTGGTTTCCACGCGCCAAGAAGTGCTGCTTCAGATGCAATGTAAGTCGGTACTGTGCCTCTAAGGACCACTTTTCTGTCATCGACTTCTACTTTGACATCGGATGCATCTATTCGACTGTCCAAATAGAGTAGATCAACGATGCTCTTCTTTATTCTCTCATCATTTTTATTCATTGTTTCATACCTTTAGATTGACATACGTTTGATATGTAATAAGTGTTGTGATAGAGATACGATAGAGATACGACAATGCTTAAGTATATTGTATACGATATAGATACAGATGCGTTTGTGAACGTGACAATAACAGTCAGAGAGAATGAAGAAAATGAATCTGGAAGACATAAGAACAAGACCCGAGAAGGAGCTAATGTATAGAAGAGGAAGAGTCCGCAATTTACCAAGGTTCAAGAAACTTGTACAGAAGTACAACGAGGGTGGCGATCCCTTGAATCTCGACGATGCTGTCAGGTATATGGGGTTGAGTCATCATACAATGAGACAATATGCCAAGCAACTAGGCCTAAGACTGATTGTGTTCACCGACGAAGATGGACAGAGATGGATTGCCTTCAGGAAGGGTTCAGAGAAACCCCCATAATCAACTGGTATACGGCTGTCAAAGTGAAGGCCATCTTGGCAATGACCTTGTTTCTATCAGCGAGAATCTAAGAAATACAATAGACTCATTCTTGGAAGAAGAGAGTGAACATGGTCGAGAAACAACTGGATTGTTGCTTCTGAACCTCTTGCTAGTCCCGTAGTGTACCTGCACTGAGTAGGCCAGTGCAATTGCGATGTTGTCGATTGTCAACAGACCAGACTCAATGATGAAGCAAAATGGATGGTGACGTGATCTATGACCAGTATGGTTTTCGAATGTACTTGTAGGCATTATGAGCAGCTAGTGCCCCTTGGGCTGCGGCAACAGAGGCCAGCTGGTATACCGATATAATGTCTCCAGCTGCAAACACGCCCTCGACACTAGTTCTCATTTCATCATCCACGACGACAAAGTGACCATTCATTTTCAGGCCTAGATGCTCAAACACCTCTGTGTTTGGAACTAGACCCACAGCGACTATTACGCGATCTATTGCCATGTCATATTTCCTACCAGTCTGATTATTGAGAAGGGACACTTCTTCGACTTCTGAATCGCCTCTTATCTCTACAAGTTCAGTATTGTATAGAACCTCGGCCATTCTTCCAGTTAGAATCTTGTCAACCGTTGTTTCTGCCGCCCTGAACTCATCCTTTCTGTGTGCAATCCATATTTCATTGGTCACCTTGTGTGCATCTACAACCGCATCTAGTGCTGTGTCGCCACCGCCCACCACTAGTACTCTCTTGTCACGAAACAACTCAGGTTCCGTCAAGTATGGAAACACGCCGCGATCCTTTCTGGAGAATTCAATCTCGCCAGGTATTCCTAACACGTTCGGACGCATGCCGGTTGCAACAATCACTACTTTCGATTTGTATTCACGTTCAGTAGTGACGATATTCCGATTCTTGGTGATCTCCGTCACGCGTTCTTTGACTAGAAGAACTCCCAAATCTGCAGCTTGACGTACCCATTCTGCAACGAGATGTGTGGCCAAGACTTTCGGGGTGCCAGGGTAGTTGAATACATGTTTGTATGGGTAAATCGTTGACAAAAGACCGCCCCAAGTTCCGCCTTCAAATACAATGGTCTTGAGACCCTTGTATGAAGCTATGATTCCTGCTGATAGTCCGGCGGGACCACCTCCGACAATCGCCACATCATATTCTACTTCTGAATCTGTCAAGTGTTATTTTACCTTCTTCGCGAAGTCCACTCCGAATTGGTAGGCTTGGTTAAGTTCTGCCTCTGTCGGCACCCACTTCACTGTGAATGGGTCCATTACAATCTCCATCTTCCCGCGCTCCATTGAGTCTTGAATTCTCTTCACAGCTCCTCCACCCCACCCAAAGGATCCAAATGCAGCTGCCTTCTTCCCCTTCGGTTTCAGAACCTCAAAATCTGAGAGAATCGGTGCCACGGTGGGCAGAATATCATTATGAAGAGTAGAGCTCCCCACAATTATCCCTCTTGCTTCAAGTAGCTCAGCCATTATGTCGCTTCGATCACTGTGCGGTATGAGTCGCAACAGGGGGTTCAATCCCTGGCTGCTGATTCCTTCGGCAATTGCACGTGCTAGTTTCGTTGTGCTTTGCCACATTGTGTCCCAGGTAATCACTACTTTATCTTCCATTCGTTCTCCCTTAGCCCACTCCAAGTACCTTGTGACAATCTGCAGTGGATCCTTTCGCCAGATTAGACCATGAGATGGGGCGATGATTTTGATTGGAAGACCTAGCTCAATCACTTCTTCGATCTTCCGTTGTACCATTCGACTTAATGGCCATAGAATATTGGCATAGTACTTCCCTGCCTCTTTCCATAGAGTATATTGGTCGACCTCGTCGGCGAAACGCTGTTCGGTGGCGTAATGTTGTCCAAAGGCATCGTTAGGCAAGAGTGCCTCCTCTTCCACATAATACGTGAACATCGACTCGGGCCAATGTAGCATCGGAGCCTCGTAGAATCTCAGCGTCTTTCCTCCGAGGTCTATCTCATCCCCAGTCTTCACCGTTTGGATGTCCCACCCATCTGGGTAATGCTTCTCGAGTTCATCAACAGCCTTGGGTGTACAGACTAGCTTAGCGTTCTTCATAATCTTCAGTACGTCGGGTATTGAACCAGAATGGTCCATCTCCGTGTGATTCGAGATCATGTAATCGAGTTTCTCAGGATTGATGATTTTGGATATTCTAGAGAACATTTCTTCAGAGAAGGAACCAAGAACTGCATCGACAAGCGCGACTTTCTCGCCGACTATGAGATATGCATTGTATGTGGTTCCATGATGAGTGGTATAGCTGTATCCATGGAAGTTTCGTACATCATAGTCAATTGCACCAACCCAGTAGACATCCTTCACAATCTCAACAGGCTTCATTTGAGCTTCACAGTATTAACTATAGTATACTTCCTTATAACTAAGATGGTTTCTTGTTGGTAACTGAAAGAATTAGATGTTGGTCGGGACTGCCGGATTTGAGCCGGAGAAGAACCAGTCTTGTGGCTCATTCAATCTTCAAGTCAGAGTGTCATCCTTCTTTTGTGTTTCATAGGAATCAAGAGAGGTTTACGAGATTCTTCTCGTGTCTTAAAAGGGAAAGGAGAGCACCCTTATAAGGGCCGACTATGACCAGATAATGGTTGAGATATCAAGTAGAAAGTGAGTTTGGCTGGCCCATAATGAGGTGTTCGGAGATAGTACTATCCCGATGCCTCCTACTTTGGCGCTAAGCCATTATGAGAGAAGTGAATGCAATGAAAGAAGATGTTACCCTAGACATGAAACTGCCAATTGCAGAATGGGATGATATTGAAAGAAGAATGGCCATAGTTGCCAGAATGACTGCTGATAGATCGTATTTCAATGAGTCAAACGAGACTGAATCCTCTCAGAATGATGATGCCCAAGAGGAGAAACGCTAGATGAGCCATGGAGTAGTCTGTTCCACACCATCTGAGGCTTGGAATAGAAAGCTGCCACCGATTGGTTTCTCAGTGGATTGGTCAGGTACAGCGATGACCATTTCCAAATTCCCTGAGTCGGGGTACTATCTTAGAATGGCAATAACCCCAAGAGGAATACTGGAGTTTGTCATCAAGGCATATAGGAATAGGAATCATAATCACAACACCTTAGAGGTCTTGATTCGTCACTTCTGTCAAGAGTCTACAACCAGTCTTGATATGGGTAGAGTCACTTCCACGGAACTAGGTGGAGTTGTCCGCATATCGCGAGAGTTTCTGACAGGGCATGGCCTTTCACGGAAGAAGTGGTTGGCTGCACAGGTTCCCTCACCAGATGGTGGCCCCTATGGGCTCCTTGTTGTGTTTGGTGTCTATGTGGGACCCCATAAGAATGCAAGACAAGTCAGGATTATGGAACACCCAGTCTTGAAGGGTCTGATGATGAGTTTTCAGCTTGCTAATAGTCGCTAGGGTGACAACGGAGTGGGTAGAAATGACGATATCAGAAAGAAGGAAAGGTACTCATAAAATCGAGAAGAAAACGTGTCTTAGTTGCGGGGGAGAATCATTTACAGAAGACCAACCTCGTGGAGACAACATCTGCACGTCCTGTGGTCTTGTAGTATCAGACCATACGTTTGATAATGGGCCTGAATGGAGGGCATTCACAGCAGAGGAGAAACAATCACGAGAACGAACTGGAGGGCCAATGAGTCTCACAATTGCTGACAAGGGGCTCTCAACTGCAATTGACTGGCGGGACAAGGACGCTGCTGGCAGATCCATTACGGGAAAGAGTCGGGCGGCTATCTACAGGATGCGGAAATGGCATTTCAGAAGTAGAGTCCAAGGTCCTGATCATAGGAACTTGATTTCCGCAATGAGCGAGATGAGGAGGCTTGCTTCACAGCTTGCAGTTCCACGTGATACACGGGAGACTGCTGCTCTGATTTATAGGAAGGCTTTGAAGAAGAGGCTAGTGCGAGGAAGAAGCACAGACGCCTTTGTTGCGGCATCAATATATCTCGCATGCCGGATTCACCGGATTCCGAGGTCACTTGAAGAGGTTTCGACAGAGTCTAAGGCCACGAGAAAGAAGCTTGGTCAATCTGTCCGCCTAGTCTTATCCCAAGCGAACATAAGGGTGCCGCTGCCGTCAGCACGCGACTTGATACCTAGGCTGTCTTCTGATCTTAGGCTTAGGGGAGAAACCACGAGGAAGGCCATTGAGATAGTCGTAGAGGCCCAGGAGAAGGGTACTACAATAGGAAAAGGCCCCGGTGGTATCGCAGGGGCTGCATTGTACATCGCAGGGATTCTTGAAGAGGACAGGCGAACCCAGAGAGATATATCTCGGGTTTCACGCGTCACGGAAGTCACCATCCGTAATCGATACAAGGATCTTGTGTGCTCTCTTGGTATATCGATTGGGACATAACGAGTGGCTATGGAGAATGCCGTTGGACATCAGCGTCTGATAAGTTGTGAGGAGAGTCATGTGGGCGTTCTCTATTGGCAACCTAAGTAGACATCCTGCTAGTAGGAAGACCGTGGACTATCTTTTGGCAGGACTAGCAGGAAACGTCTTCATACACTCAATCAGAACTTGATTCGTGAAAGTAGCTTCATCCATCATAGCACGGGGCAAAGTCTTATAGAATAAGTGGTCGGGACGGCCGGATTTGAACCGGCAGCCGACGGATCTACTCTTCCAGATCGTGATCCTTCTCGTTCTTCCTGTAATACGACCAATCCCAGAACCAGTAGGCTAATCCCTTCCAGTCCCCCCACTTTTCGAAGGCGTCTTGCACCTCCTTCCTTCCGATTTGAACACCGTCGTGCCATTCATGTGAAACCACTTTCAGTGCCCAAGAATCAACAGGAAGATAGTCGTAACGTCCCAGAATGATTAGCAAATTCGCTGCTGCATAGTCACCCACGCCTTTGATCCCAAGTAGTCTCTTACGCAGCTGTTCTGTGGGGAGATTCGAGTACTTGAAAGACTCCAAATCAATCTCGCCCGATGTGACCGACTCTGCCAGTTTCAACACATAGGGAGCACGATATCCAAGTCGCGTCTTCTCTCGTAGGATGGCTTCACTAGTTTCTGAGAGTCGCTTGGGTGTTGGGAATGCTCTACGAGAAGTATCCTCTTCCAGGGGCTTGCCGAATTGTTGTATCAGGTTCTCATTCATACGTATTGTGGCAGCCCACAAGGTGTTTGTTGTCAGTATTGTCTTGATGGCGTCTTCGAAGAGCGTGGGAGACCGAAGCACCCGGCCCTGGGCCTTCTCCTCCATCCGTGCCAGTTTCGGCTCGTTGTGCGCCAACGTGTAGAAGGACGAGAAGTCCAAGTCTAGTCCAAGCATCCAAGTGAGGGTTTCCTTCACTCCTTTCTTCTCTTCCAAGGTCATACTATCTTCTGTTTCAACACGAACCCCGTCGGTCGTTTCACTGATACTCAATCGCACGGCCCTACCTGAAACCAGCTGTAGAGTGTAGCTGAGTACTGGAGGGGTTTCTTCAAATGAGAAAGGAGCCAGCTGCCACCAGCCGTGTGATTTCACTGTAGAATAGAGAGAGAAGGGATGGTGAGCTTTCAATGTCATTCTCATTGTGTCTTCGGTGTTTCTTGGTACTCTGACATAGATAACTCCCTTCATTCCCTAAGATTCTGAAAGACGACCATGCTTTCGTTCGGAGCCTGTTCAGAAAGAACGGTCGGGACTGATTCCTGACTTTCTTTTGTATCATTTCGTTCTATCCAGAGAGTGGACTTGTAGACCAATATCGGCAAGCATCACCAATCCAATCAGGATGAGTAACTCCGTTGTGCCCGGAAGTAGGTACGCACTCGGGTCGAAGAAGCCCACTGTTAGTAGCACATAGACCACGAAAGCTGCAAGACAGCCAGTTGTGCGCGTTGCACGATTCTTGATGACAAATCTAGTGGCGACATATATCGGAACAGCTACGAGATTCACCAACGGAAGGGTAACAGCAATCGCCTTCAATAGGCGGGCTCACCAGGACTGTTTCTTCTCCTTCCCTTTTCTGGCTTGCTGTTTGATGTATTAGTTGGAAAGAAGAGTGGTCGGAGCGGCCGGATTTGAACCGGCAGCCGATGGATAGCTGTGAACGCCATCCGATTTGGCAGCTCTCTACAGTCCATTGCTTGAGGCCTGATGCACGTATGAACATCAGACTACCTGATTGAGCTACGCTCCGATTCGACACCTGTCCTAGTCAGATTCGTTAAAAGGATTGCTCTATTGTAGCTGTGTATACTCAGGGTTCGGGACGCATCTCTTGACCTGTTTCTCATTTGTGCTGAGTGAACATCAACTGCAAGTAACTTCTGCGTTCCACCCCCTTTCCAACCAGATGTTACTATCGCACTCTGGAGTCATCCACAGGCTATTCAGTAGTCAGGACTCCTCACGGAATATTGAAAGGACTTGATGTTCACTACGGACGCACCCCAGTCTGAGGAGGCCCCACTCTGACAAAGCGGTCGATAGAGATTACCTTTCCTGTTTCCGAAGTCAACAAGATTGCAGAAAAGGAATCAACAGGTTTTGGCAGGCGGCACTATAGACCGGTATATGTCATGCACAAGTGGTGGGCTCGAAGACTAGGTTCGGTATTCCGGAGCATACTCTTGTATTCCCTTGCAGATGACAAGAAAGCCAGCACCCTCTGGGAACAGTATCCAAATGTAGTTGATTTCTCGGATAAGGTAGTCCTGGATCCAATGATGGGGGGAGGTACAACAGTGATTGAGGCCCTCAGATTTGGTTGTAAGGTGATAGCTGGCGATCTCAACCCCGTGGCTTGGTTCATTGTCAAGAAAGAGATTGAGGATATCAATCCAGACTTGCTACGAAACGCCCTCGCCAGAATGGAGAATGAAATGGGGTTCGAACTCAGACAATACTACCGGACAACCTGCCCTTACTGTGGAAAAGATGCCGAGGGGATTTACTACTTCTACTACAAGAAAGTGACCTGTTACGAATGCGCAAGAGAGATTCCGCTAATGCGCAATTTCATTTTGGCCAAAGATCCCTCAAAACAGGGCGATTTCGTAATATGTCCGAACTGTTGGAGCGTTTTTCACACAAAAAGCTCTAGAAATGAAGCAAAATGCAGTAATTGTGACCACATATTCGTTCCCCAGGGTACGTCATTTACGAATGGACGTGAATATAACTGCAGCAGGAGAGGATGCAAATCACACAAGATTGTCGACTATATCAAAGAGAATGGACGTCCTAAGGAACTGATGTATGCCGTAGAGTTTCATTGTAGAGCCTGTGAGAAGAATCGTAGTCCTCATCTTAAGAACGGACGTGGATACAAGGCTCCAGATTCTAGAGACCTCGAGCTTCTGGCATTGGCCGAGATGGAGTTCGAGAGAATGGAAACGAGTCTACCGATTCCGGACACGCAGATACCAATTGGAATTGAAACTAGACGTACCCTAAATCATGGTTATGTGAGATTCCGGGACATGTTTAATGCCCGCCAACTCTTGAACCTGGGCAAGATCTACCGTTGGATTCTCAAGATTGAGGATTGGAATCTCAAGGAGTTCCTCATACTCGCATTCTCGAACAGTCTGAAGTACAACAACATGTTTGCCAAGTACAATGCAACTCGGGGCTTCATCACTGACATCTTTCGGACTCATTCATTTTCTCCCTCAATGGCGCCGGTAGAAGCCAATTGCTATGACACTCCAAGAGGAAGAGGAGCATTCACAGCATTTCTGAACTTGGCCATTGAGGGAAAGGAGTATTGCAGGAGTCCATTCGAAAGGTTGGTTGAAGACAACTCCATGACCAAAGTTCCCTCCGGATTTCCCGTCGCTGCCACATTGGCACAGGACTATGAGAAGCTAGGGGATGAGAGAAGGGTTCTGTTACAGTGTGGATCTTCAGATCATATCTCTGTTCCTGACAGGGTTGCAGACGCAGTCATCACAGACCCACCATACTATGGTAATGTGATGTACTCAGAGCTCTCGAATTTCTTCTATGTCTGGCTGAGGATTGCCCTAAAAGAACGGTACGAACACTTCGCGCGAGAGCTTGTGCCTTGGAAAGAGGAAGTGATTGAGAACCGGGTTCAGAAGAAGGGCGAGCAAGAGTTTCTCAAAAGCCTCAAAGATATATTCTCAGAGGCAAGTAGGGTCCTGAAGGACGATGGCATCTTGGTCTTCACGTTTCATCATAAAAAGGAAGAGGCTTGGGCTGCTGTATTGCAAGCGATACTAGACTCGGGATTCTACGTCACGACAATCCATCCGGTCAGGAGTGAGATGAAGGCCTCGACTCATCTTTACGACATGTCGAACATTATCTATGACATGATCATCGTGTGTCGAAAAAGGACTGAAGAAGCCATACCCACTGAATGGAACTCCATCAGAAGGACAATATCAAGGGCCACACGGCAGACGCTTGACCATCTTGTCGAGAATGGTGAACGGCCTAGTTCGCTTGATGTCTTTGTGATGGCCTTGGGTCGGTGCCTAGAGCACTATTCAAAACACTATCCAAACGTGGTTGATGACGGGAGAAGTGTGGGAGTCCGGGAGGCATTAGATTCGATCAGGCATATTCTGGACTCTGAGATCCAATGAGAATAATTGAAGGAAAAAGAAGGGCTTCTGAGTCATCTCCAATCGGAAGAACTGTGATTCTGCTTGCGTTCAATTCTGACGTGGGTACTGTTGTACGTTGAACCATCACCTAGACTCTGAGGTACATTAGAGGTAATAGCGTTCTGCGGCTCACCTCGAAGGTCAACACCCAGACTGGGGCACCACAAGACTCCCTTTGGTACAGAGTCGGTCACTATGGCATTGAGATGAAGTTCCCCTTGCTCATTGTAGAGCCTGAGTACATTTCCATCCTTGATTTCATGTTGTTCTGCGTCGTTCGAATTGACGTGTACGATAGTCGGAATCGCCCCATAGACCTCCTGAAACTGTGTGTGACTGTACTTGGTCGTTGCGCTGTTGAGTAGAATGAACTCGCCTTTGCAAACTTCCATGAGAATCTGGACTGGAATTGGGCTGAACCCCTGAGCTTCTGCCACTGTAGAGTAGAGTTCCACTCGTCCACTTGGTGTTTGATACTCTGTCCTGGGGCGATACCTCAGGAGTAGCGACTTCCCCTCAAGCAAATCTTCGCAAGTGCCCGTCATCAGTGCTCCATCTAACGCTTCCTCAATGGCCTTCCATGGTGATTCATAGAGCCACTCTTCTTGAAGACTCATCCTCCTGGCAACTTCCTGCATTACCCAGACCTCATCCCTGCTTTCTCCTTGGGGCTCAATGACCCTTCTTGATATCATGACATGATTATGAGACCAGGCAATGGCGAGATCGTCTTTCTCTAGATACGTGGCTGCAGGTAGAACGACATCTGCAAAGTCGGCGGTTTCTGTCCAGTGAGTGTCATGAACAACAACGAACACATCGTCCCTCTGAAGACCCTCTCTGAGGGCCTTCTGACCAGGCAGAGTCAGTGCAGGATTCATGTTATAGATGTAGATGAACTTGAAAGCTCCACGCTTCACAAGCTCCCCAACAGTCACTTGGTTGACTACCTTGGGACTCAAACTGGTGAATTGCTCACCTGTCAGGTAGGACATGTTGACTAGACGACCATAGTCGCTGCTATAGAAGAAACCACGATGCAGCCCTAGTAGGGTAGTCAAGAGTGCGACTGATCTGACTGACTCAGCACCTTGAAGGGACTTCTGAAATCCCACGCCTATCATCGTGGCACTCGGTTTGAACGTGCCGTACGCCTGGCCTAACTTCTCAATAGCGGCTCCTTTGACACCAGTCACCTCTTCGACTCTACCAAGGTCCCAATTCAAGGCCTCTTTCTTGAACTGGTCGAAACCAGTGGTCCACCTCTGAATGAAGGCAGAATCTATGTAGTTCTCCTCTATGATGTACTTGGCGATTCCGTAGGCCAGAGCAACATCTGTGCCTGGGCGTGGATTCAGCCAGATGTCGGCATTCTCCGCAGTCTTAGTCCTCCTAGGATCTACAGCTACGATTAGAGCTCCATTCTCGCGCCTGGCCTTCAGTGAGAGGTTCCATGTATGAGGTGAACTTACTGCTCCATTGAAACCCCAGTAGACAATGAGCTTCTGACTCAGTAGGTCCTCAGGTACTATGCCGTAGTCTAGTCCATAGTGCAGTGACAAAGCGTCATGACCGGATTTCGCACAAATACCGTAGTCGGTTCTAGTGGCACCGATTGCATTCCATAGTCGTCTTGGATAGTACCATGTCAGTAATCCGGTACTGCCCAAGTAGTCCAAGAGTAGCACTGACTCTCCTCCATGGCTGGAAATCACTTCTCTAAGATTCTCAGCCACTCGATTAAGGGCATGAGTCCAAGACGTCTTAGCCATGGGCTGGTCTGATTCGAGCGACTCTCGAATGTGAGGATGTAGTACTCGGTTCTTGTAGACCCGATGTCCATCTTTAGCAGCCCTCGGGCAAGTAAGACCCATTGTTAGTGGATGATCGGAATCTCCTTTGACTGACGTTATCTTGCCTTTCTTGTCGACTGAAACACTGAGAAAGCAGGTGTCGTAGCAGTCCCGTGGACATACAGCCTTATTCTAAGGAAACAACTGTGAACTACAATGTCTGGCCGCATATGTAATGCAGAGAAGAACAAGGCACGTTGTGGATGCACCTATCCTGGTTGTTCAAGGAAGGGGTACTGTTGTGATTGCCTTGAGTACCATTGGAAACACCGGGAATTGCCAGGCTGTATATTTCCTCCTGATGCTGAGAGAACTTACGACCGTTCTCTTGAGTATTTCTTGGAAGTCTGGAGTGAGAAATTGGGAAAGAAATAGAAACGCATCTAGAGGCGGTCTAGTTCGAAAGCACCCCTAGTTTCATAGACTGACTTCACCACTCGAAGAGCTTCAAGTGTTACCCATTTGCTTGGCCTTCCCTTCTGTTCAAGGTTGGTCTGCATTCGACCTATGGGTGAACTCTCGAGAATCCAGCTACCATCAGCAAGTTGCTTGTCAAGTAGGATCCTCAGAGCTTCATCTATACGTTCATCATCTGCATATCCGGCCTTGCAGACAACGGACAGGCCACGCAGGAGATCGTAGAAGAACTGGGGGAACCCCAGCTCAAGCCAAGACTCGTTTATCACCTTGAATCCATGATGGTCTGCTCTGAACAGTCGGTGCATAAGTAGAAACTCGACTCCGGCGTCTAGTGAATCTATCATATCTGGAGGTCTGTCATTGGCCGGCATCTCCGAGAATGCATCTAGAGGAGTGATTGTGCCCATGAAACAGCCGTGTCTGTCGTCTTTGTGAGCGCCCCAGTAGGGACAAAGCCAACCACCATCCTCGTTCTGTACATTCACAAGCCACCTCAGGGCCCTCTTGACACGTCGGTCAGACCCATATCCTAGCCTGACTAGAGCCAGACATACATTCCCAGTAAGGCAAGTGAGCTGTGAGTCGTGAACCTTCTCCTGAGTCCACTGATCTTCTGTGGGCGGTTTCTGCCCCTTCTTCAGCAACTTCTCCTTCATTCGCTGATATTTCCTTCTCGCGCCCGCCTCTCCATACTCCGCAAAACCGCCTTTTTCGTGTTGAAATTGGAACACGTGTTCTACAGCTCTTTCAACATTGAGATTGGACCTTTCCAAGCCCAACATACCTAATATCATGACTTGCCAGTATGATGACTTGTACTTCGGCTTGTAGGGTTCTGTAGATGATTCCCAATGTCCATCGCGGCTCTGTTTGCTCAGTATACGGGCCACCTTCGGATCAGAACTAATCAGACCACGCATTTCTAAGACATCGGGATGGTCGGTGGAGTAATCAAGAAGATGGATTAGTGTCTGATAGCGGACTGGGGGATTGTCTGCACTTGTCAACCATTTGAGCGGGTCGCCCTTGAGAACCTTAGTCCAATCAGTCATATAGCAAGGACCAAGCTCCCAATAATAGCGTTGAAACTCTTAAGAAGAGCGGAAGTGTGTCCACAATGTAAAACGATGGCGGGCGCGCCAGGATTCGAACCTGGGACATCTTGCTCCGAAGGCAAGCACCCTATGAATCTCTCAAAGGGATTTACCTCTTTGAGCCCGGACTAGATTACGCGCCCCAACCACCATCGAGTCTGTTTTCCTCTTAAGCACTTCCATAGGAAATGACTAAGACTCGCGTAGGCGAAGCATCTTCTCCTCATTGGGGCTTTCCACCACTCCCTTGTCTGTGATTATTGCGGTGATTAGCTCAGGGGGAGTGGTGTCAAAAGCAGGATTGTACACCTTTGCATCAGGGACCGTGACGTACTCTCCATTGATAACACGAATCTCGTTTGGGTTTCGCTCCTCAATCACGACCTCTTCTGGATCGGTTTCCCAGTCAATTGTCGACATGGGAATCGCTACATAGAAGGGTATATTGTGATACTTGGCCGTGATTGCCATGGTGTAGG
>LRSK01000198.1 GCA_001563325.1 Candidatus Thorarchaeota archaeon SMTZ1-83 | reverse complement strand
AAGGGAGGTCCCCTTGAGGAGTACAGCGCCACTGAGGCACTGAAAGGACTCTCGGCAGATGAGATTACACAGCTCTTCACAGGTATCAAAGGCGTTGGGGAGTGGACTGTCCAGATGTATCTCATATTCGGTCTTGGCAGACTTGATGTTCTCTCTCCTGGTGATCTCGGCGTGCGAAAAGGAGTCATGAGACTCTACGGCCTTGACGAGCTACCGACACCTGGCGAAGTCAAGAAGATTGCAGAGAAATGGCACCCCTTGGAGACCGTGGGTACATGCCTTGCTTGGAGTGTCCTGCGGGATGAATGAGCTAAGAGGGTCCTCGGGTGCGTCCATAATATAAGATACTGTGTCAGATAGCAGGTATCTATTGTATCGGGAGTGCTTCTATGACTGAGAACACAAGTGTAAGCTTGCGAATCTCTGCCGTGTTCGTCCTCATCGGATTTCTAATGACACTGGGACTCGTGGCTGTGACTCTACTCAGCGGCGATGGAGCTCAACTGCATGAGGCGGTAGACCCTCAGACCATCATCAACGAGCTGAACGCAGCGTCGCCTGCAGACTTGAGTATTCGATTAGCTGGTCTGGTCTTCGATATGTTCTTCATCGTGGGCTATGTCGCGATCTTCTACGGTCTCTACGTACTGACAAAGTCCAGTGCGCCCTTCTTTCCGAAGCTGGCTTTTGTAGTAGGGCTTGCCACTGGTTTCTGCGACCTCATCGAGAATGCCATACAGCTTGCTTTGTTCACTGGCATTCCTGCGGGTTGGACGCCTGATGGTATCTATTTCGCATCTCTGTGGACGTTCACTTTTGTGAAGGACATGACAAGCTACACTGCAGGAATGATATTCATCGTCTTGCTTACGCTTAGCTTGGGAACTCATGCAGAACTAAGACTCGGCAAGTCGCTTCTGATTGTCTTGCTTGGACTCTACGTGGTTCTAGGGTCTCTTGCAATAATAGACAGCTCCTTCCTACTGTATAGGAGCCTAAGCTTCATGTTTGACATGCTATTGGGAGGAATCCTTTTCCATCGTATGTCCATGGCGTTTGAAAAATTGCCCTAGGAGGATAACCTTGGCCGCATCACTCATCTCCTAGAACGTAGCCGCATGCTTCCCATGCCTCACGCATCACAGGGTTCTTTCGGAGATACTCGTCAACCAAAAGCTTTGATGTCTTGTTCATCACACAGGAGAAGTTCACACACCTGACACAGTAGTTGTCTGCTAGGTACTTGCCGAAGTATCCAGCTGCAGCCAGCATGGCAAGTGTAAGCACAATCATGATGGCGATAGCGGTTAGACCGGCATTGGTGCTGAACGCTACCCAGCTCCCATATGCTCCTGCGAGGAGCGGGAACAGGTCAATGAACCCACCTACTGCCGTCATAATGAGCTGTTCGCTCCTCGTTATGGGCGAGGGGTCGTACTTCCACAGCCTTGGCATCCCTTGAAGTGTGAGGCATTGCAGTGTGCGTCCATCTCGTGAATAGAACGGACAATGTCTGCAGAGATACCAAGACTCGACGACGGTGAAGTTGAGTACCGTTACAATCGCATAGATGAGAAACATCCACCAAAGACCAGTCACAAAGGATGCGACTCCAACGACCAAGAACGCAAGAGCACGATAGCCTAAGTGTCTCTGGCGGAAGCACGCCAGCAGCTCGCTATCATGCCTGCAGTTCAACTCGTCTGCAAGACTACAGTCCAGGCATACCGATTCGTCAAGCCAGGTGCAAGGAAGGTCCGGAGCCTGTTTGTCCATACTGGAAGCCTCGGAATTTCCTACATCGGCGTCATTTGAAACTTCCCGAAGATAGTTGGTCCTGAGTACATTTCCGCTCATCTATAAGTCAGCAGGTACAACATGTGTGAAGGAGTCCATACAATTCGGACTGTGGAGTGAATGAAATGACGAGCAAGGAAAGACGTCCCTCGACACTGTGTGTTCAGGGTAGACACGTGCAGAATGTAGGCCCCGCAGTTGTCCCTGTTGTACAGACTTCCACCTTCGTCTTCGAGAACCAGGAACAGATGCTCGATGCGATCACCGGAAAGTCAAGGGCGGACGTGTACACACGATGGAGTAATCCAACAACACGGAACGCGGAGGAGAAGATAAGCGCCCTGGAAGGAACTGACGACACACTGGCCCTGTCCTCGGGAATGGCCGCGATAACTACTGCCGTGATGGGTCTGGTCAAGGGGGGTGACTGCATCCTGTCGAGCGAGTCTATCTATGGAGGGACCGTTCACCTCTTTGAGGATGTCTTACCGCAGAATGGAATTGAGGTTGACTTGGTTGAGTCTGAAGAGTTTGTAGACCGCCTCTCTGATTCATCAGGCAAGTACAAACTCTGCTTTTTCGAGACCCCTACTAACCCGACTCTTCGAATTGTTGACATCAAGAAGGTTGCCGAGGCCGCTCGTTCAGTAGGAACTCTGAGCATGATTGACAGCACGTTTGCCACTCCTATCAACCAGCAACCGCATAGACTCGGAATCGATATTGTCATGCACAGTGCCACCAAGTACTTGGGAGGCCACAGTGACATCATTGCTGGTACCCTGTCTGGTTCCAAGAGCACTATGGAGAAGGTCAGGACTGCGGCGAAGTTGCTAGGTGGGACAATAGATCCATTCGCCTCTTTTCTGCTTGACCGTGGAATCAAGACCTTAGCACTGAGGATGGCTCAACATAACTCCAGTGCCCTTCGCCTTGCCGAGACTCTGTCAAGGGACTCCCGTGTCCGGCGAGTCCATTATCCTGGGCTCTCCAGCCATCCGAGTCATGATGTCGCGCGCAGGCAGATGAGCGGGTTTGGTGGGGTGCTGTCCATAGAACTGGAATGTGACCTTGCAGCCACGCGCAAGTTCGTTGACTCGTTGGAGATATTCCTGAACGCAGTTTCCCTAGGCGGTGTTGAGAGCCTAGCCAGCATACCAGTCCTAACTACTCACTATGGCGTCGATTCGGATCTTCTGGCTGAGGCGGGCATATCTGAGTCGACGGTGCGACTTTCCGTAGGTATTGAAGACACCGAAGACCTGCTTGCAGATCTCCAACGAGGAATTGGCTTGGTCTGTGGAGCCGCTTGAATCTGGGATACTCCAGCATCATAAGGGTCCAAGCTGTTCATACTCGCGCTCGAAGGAGTCTCGGAGTTCGACCTTCCTTTGCCTAGGTAAGAATGATACATTGATGCTGTTTAGAGAGATTTGAAAGAGCTCCTCCAGTGAGAAGTCGAGATGCCTGTGCAATTGTGTGAACTCGTTGTTCAGGTCAGTGTGAAAGAAGGAGGGATCATCGCTGTTGACAGTCACGAGTAGTCCGGAGTCAAAGAACTGCCTTATCGGATGGGATGCAATATCTGATACGACTCCGGTCCTGACATTGCTCACAGGGCACATCTCTATTGCGATTTTCTTGTCCTTCAGGTGTTTCATCAGCTCTGGGTCCTCCCTTGCCGTCACGCCATGGCCAATCCTCTCGACGTTGAGATGGTTCAGTGCATCCCAAATGGACTGTGGACCAGCCGCCTCACCTGCGTGGGCAACGAGGTGAAGTCCCATCTGCTTGGCTCGCTGATACACCGGGGCGAAGGGTTTCGGCGGCACTTTGTCTTCGCTACCTCCAATGTCAACGGACACTATGTTGTCTGGCTTCTCTTCTATCAAGTCGAGGACACTCATGCCCGCGTCCGGTCCGGCATTGCGCACCAGGTCGATTCTGATATTAGATTCAACACCAAACTGTCTTTTGGCCTTCCGAATCCCCCTATTCAGGGCGTCAACCATAGCTGGAAACTCCATGCCCCTCTCAATGTGATCGTAGGCAGAGAAGCTGGCTTCCACATAGCGAACGTTGCACCTTGCGCAGTCCTCCAGCATCTCAAGCACGATGCGTTCGAAGTGACTCTCGTTTGTGATGCAGTCAACCACCTGTGAATAGACTGAGATGAAGTGTGTGAAGTTCCGGTACTGGAAGAGTTCTTCGATGTCCTCCACCGACTCAAACGGTGCATCGATTCCTGCGTCGTCGATCACAGCGAGGAGGGTACCAGGCCGGATTGAGCCGAGTGTGTGAATGTGAAGCTCTGCCTTCGGTAGACCCTTGATTATATGCTCCATTTCCACTTTACCTGCCTACCCTCTGTCCCTTCGAGTTCAACCAAACAGCCGACCTTGACCTAACAGTAGAACTGTGTCGTGGGCAGCGCACGCTGATGAATAATCTTCCTGACGATGGAGCAGGCGAAGAGTCTTGGACGGCATGACCGGATGTTAAGTCCGCTAATAGCTTGAAAGCTGCGACATGTCTGCTGAATCCGCTTAGTCATGAACTTCGGGTTCGAGCGTGGACGTAATACATACCGGTCTCAGCAGGAGGCTATCTAGCTGAGACCTTTGAAGCGGCAGTTTCACTATAATCCATTATATACTAAATCCTAAAAGGTACAGTGAATCGACATGACCGTCAACACTCACATTCCCAGTGTCACTCTTGAACACCCAAAGACTCCCTGTGGCAGACCCGGATGCATCACTTTGTACGTCGGTGAAGATTGTGTTCTCTGCGACGCTGCTATGGAGATTCTAAAAGAAGTGTTGGGTGATTTCGGGCTTTCGGACAGCGCGATCACGCTGGTTGATGCTGAGTCACTTGGCGGTGATGGAAACGGCTCTTCAACTTCCCTCGGCCTTCCGACAATCAATATCTGCAAGAGCGTCATCAAGGGTCTGCCAGACGTTGACGCCGTGCGGGGAGCAATAATGCATGCCGTTCTCAGGAACTGCTTTTCAGACTAGACTTACATTATCAGAGTTGCTTGTTCGGACCATCATGTTAGACTAGAACTCGGTGGACCATCTCGCAGTAGTTTGCATGCGTATGAGAATGTTGTCCGCTAGACACGTACCCTGACGCTGGTCAGAGTTCTCCAGATCTCAATTTCACTCTCGAGCTTGCGGACCCTTTCAATATCCGCGTGGTACAATGGCTTGCGCATGTCTTGGAAGTTGGCAACCTTGCGACATAGATTGAGTTTGAGAAGATTCTTCAGAGCAAGGGTGACGGTACGCGGAGCGAGTCCCACCTTGTCGGCAATCTCCTGTGGATACATCGGTCCATCTTGCGCCAGGCTGTCCAGTACTATAATTGAACTCTTGGTCAGACCGAATGGTAGTCGCATCTTCTTCTTCTCCTTGGGTTGCCAACCATCTGCCGGCCAAATAAGGGTCGGCTGGTTGCCAATTTGCTTTATCTCAATCAGTTACTGGCAAGTCTCGTTTTATAAGAGTTGCCAATGACGTAAGCTTTCGTACTCAGAAACCTATGGTTAAATGACTCACTCGAGATTCTGTTTTGGAAGCGATCTTTTGACGAGCAATCACTCCATAGATCGGAAGGATCTGGACATCATAGGAGCTCTTGATGAGCTAGGAGCCAAGGCCTCGGCGAAGAAGCTGAGCGAAGCGGTTGGTATCCCTGCTCGTACTGTACGCTATCGACTGTCAAGACTCAGGAGAATCGGCATCCTTCGAGCGCCTGAAGCAATACCATATGGTCGCAAGATAGGTCTTGGAGAGGTCTTCGTGGCCATGGACACAAGCAGAAAGGGAACCGACCTTCTTCGAGATGTGATTGAATCCATCTCCTCCTTCTACTGGTCCAGTGAGTCATACGGCAAGTATAACGGCTACATCGCTCAGGGCGTGTATCCTCTCACGTCGCCGAGCATAACTAGCACGCTTCTCAGGGCAATGCAGGAAGCGGGTCTCGTAAGCGATTACCACGTCTTCGACGTCGTTGACTATGAGTACAAGCATGCTGATTACAGATACTTCAGCATCGATTCTGGCTGGACCTGGAACTGGAACCAATGGTACGACCAGATTGAAAGGAACCTGAATAAACCAGCCCGCGTCTCGCCAAATATGGAGCAGAACACGCGTCTTGTGGAATTCGACTCAAACGATGTGTTCCTTCTTCAACAGATAATGAAGGACTCTGAAGCTACCCAGAAACAGCTGGCTGATATCCTTGGCCTCTCAGAAACCATCGTCAACAAGAGGCTCAATCGCCTTGAGAAGACGGGAGTCATCAAGGGCTACAGATCTGTATTCACTCCCATCGGCAATCACGGAATGATTGTCCTAGTCCTCGAATTGGAAGAACCTGTGGAACGGGTCCTTGCTAGTTTCTACCAACTGCCCTTTCAGCTCTACATCATGATGGAATCGAAGACTCGCTATTGCATCCGATTCAGTCTATCCTCCAAAGACCACAAGATGTTCCTGAGAGGCTTTGATCTCATCCGACCTCATGTTGTATCCTATTTCTTCCAGACTCTACATAGCTCGCGTACTTCTAGGCCTCCAATCCCGTTCGACATGTTTGACGAGGCCTCAGGAAATTGGGAACTGCCATTGGAGGCGTCATTACAGACAATTCGAAATGCCAATAGCTGACAATACTGAAATACAGCCTCCGAAATACGGTCTTCACAGAATGACCGAGAAACCGGGAACGTGCTCTCTTTCATGGCCTGGAAAGGAAAAGGCGAGAGAGCTCGCCGACAGTCACTCCTCGTACACTCTCCAACCCGACCCTACACGTTCAATTAGGTTCAACGACGTTCAGAACCTGTTTGTTGAGGGTGACAATCTTGAAGTCCTAAAACTGCTGCTTCCGTCCTTTGAGAGTCGGGTCAAGATGATCTACATTGATCCCCCTTACAACACAGGAGGGGACTATGTTTACAGTGATCGGCATGACGCGGCGTCAGAAGCATCTCAGAATACTGAAGGGACTCACTCTGGCTGGCTCTCAATGATGTTCCCGCGCCTAATCCTCGCCAGGAGGCTCCTGAGAGAGGATGGGGTTATCTTTGTTTCAATAGATGACAACGAAATCCATCATCTCAGGATGCTGATGAACGAGGTGTTTGGAGAGGGGAATTTCATCACAACAATCGTCTGGGAGAAGAAGTCCTCCCCCCAAAACGATGCCAGATGGTTCTCTGACAATCATGATTACATCCTACTCTTTGCTCGGAACAAGCAGGAGTGGCGTCCACGTCTTTTGCCCCGCACAGCTGAATCGGACTCGCGGTACAAGAACCCAGACGACGATCCACGAGGGCCATGGACCTCTAGCGATATGAGCGTCAAGACCTACAACATCGCCTATGATTATGAAATCACAACTCCTTCAGGTCGCAAGGTGAAGCCACCGAGAGGTAGATGCTGGGGAATGCCAAAGAACTCGTTCACCACACTTGTCAACGACAACCGGGTGTGGTTTGGTGAGAAGGGAAACAACGTACCGAGACTGAAGCGTTTCTTGTCTGATGTAAAGCCAGGGATTACGCCACGAACAATCTGGAGACGCAGTGAGGTCGGCGACAACCAAGAAGCTCGCCGACACATCCGGGAGATCTTTGGAGATGTGGGTGTCTTTGATACTCCGAAGCCTGTCAGGCTCATCAAGAGAATGCTGCAACTCTGCACGGAACCAAGTGGAAACGACATCGTGCTAGACTTCTTTGCTGGCTCATCTACAACGGCTCATGCCGTCTTGGAGCTGAACCAAGAAGACAATGGCAGTAGACAATTCATTCTTGTTCAGAGCCCGGAGGAGGTTCCCAAGAAGTCAAGGGCAAGAGCCTCTGGATTCAGAACTGTCTCCGAGATTGGTTCTGAGAGGATTAGGCGAGTCATAGCGTCAATAGAATCCGAGAACGAAATTACAAATCAAGTACAGGGTTTCCGATATCTTGCACAGGTACGCGAGAACCACTAGTCATTTCGGTCGCGTCTTGACACAATCATGAACAAAACTCTCCAGCATGCCCATCGCTCTCTCTAGTGTCTCATTCTTCCCATTCAGGTCCTTGAAATCGATTGACTTCGTGTAGACTTGGATTGCCTTTCCCATGGCAAGCATGGTTGCCTCCCTCTCTCTAACTTCAGGATGTTCGTCAAGGATTTCAGCAATCTCAGAACATATTCTATCTCTCAGCTTGTCATCAAACACAGTGTGTGGTTTGCTTCTCCTCTTCTTGCACACCAGAATTGTGTTGTAGTGCAAGCCGTGAGCCCGAACGCCACTGGGAGTCTCTCCATGAGTTGGGTACACTGCTTCGACGTAGAACCCGGATGCAAGAAGAATCCTGAGAAGTGCAGTCCACGCCTTTGGGCGCTTATGTTGGTAGACGAAGGTAAGGAGACCGTCATCCTTGAGCACCCTGTGAAGTTCTTGGTATGCTCGCGTCATTGAACCGACGAAGAAATCGTCATCTTTGCCAGCCTTCGAATGAACGAGAATCTCTCTCTGATTGGAACTGGTCGGTTCTCCAAAGACGTCCGGAAGATTGCTCGCCATGGCCTTCTGAATCCACACGTAGAAGAAGTCAGAGAGCTCTGAGTACATAATATTGTCATAATAGGGTGGATCAGTAACTACAGCATCGATACATTTGTCCGGAAGGAAATCAAGTTCTTCCGATGAGGAGCATCTCAGAAATATGTCTTTGCCACTCTCCAGTTCCTCGAATCTGCTGACAAACTCCGCACCTATTCGGTCGCCCTGGATGACCACACGCTCTCTCACTCTCGCAGACCCATTCGGGGATGTGTCTGAGTTAAACCTCACTTCGTGGGGGCTGTTCTGATACTTGAGCGCTCTGACACCCTTCAGGAAGTACCTTCTGAAAGTACCTCTTCCGAGCCTGCCTCCCCAGACATTGTTCTCTACAGGTGTCGTTGGAGGAGAGAAATAGTGGCCTCCAAAGAGTGGTTCAAGTTTCCTCGCAGTAGAATTGTAGATGCAGAACATATTGTTTGCATTCAATGAATCTGAGAAGGTCAGAAGAAAGAATTCTCTCAGGGCGAGATTGTCAATCTTGAGGATTTCCTCCATTATCATTGAAAGTGAAAGGAGCTGTCGTTCGTTGAAGAGCTGATGATATTTCTCATATGCTCTGCATCGAGGACGCATTGTCGCCATATCATGCCAAGGTATCTCGACGTCAGGGATTACCGTTTCAAACAGCTGCCTTCTTCTATCCAGGAACTGTCTCTTGGCAGCCTCAAAGCGAGAAACGTCGTTCTCATCAGGTGTCTTATAGCCTCTTCCGCAGACCTCGCAATCGAACTCTATGGCAAAAATGCTTTCATCAGGTGGATTTCGCCTTGACAACCATGCGGTGGTCAAATCTCCAAGGAACCCGCATGAAGGGCAGACATAACCCTTGTTGGTTGTGTATGCTTCTGAAAGGTCCCTCCCACAGTCACATATAGGGGCTTCCTTCGAGGATACTATCTTGTTGCACCAGGGGCAGTAGTATACTCTTTCCCCGGTGCTAAGCTTCCCTAGAAGGAATGACTTGAACAAGAACACTTCTTCACCACAGGACCGACACTGGATCTTCCGTACCCAGAAGAAGTACATCGAATCTGTTTCGCTGTCACAGTTGCATTTCGTCTTATATAACGACAGAATCTCCTGGCTTACCGCATTCTCTATTCTCTTGAACTCCTCATTCGCGCTATCGACATCGACGCTCTCAAGCTCCTTCTTCGTGATGAACCATGCCATGGGATTGACGTCTATGCCGATCATCCTGCAGCCAAGCCGATGACCTTCAACGATTGTGGTGCCGCCCCCCATGAATGGGTCGAGTACAATGGGCGGGTTGCCTTCTGCATTGGTCAACTGTACGTGGTCATAGAATCTGGTCATGGGATCCTCTTCTAGGAAACTAGCGAGAATGATCGCCCTGAAAGTGCAACCCACCCTCCTTGCGAACCATTTGTGCATGTGGTATATCGGCTTTCGAGAGTTGCTCTCGCTCCAAGCAATCTCGTCGATTGCCTGACTTGGAAAGTCTCTCTCGATGAACACCATATCATGCACCCTCAGAGGTGTAAAGTCCATATTGTTGCATCATCGTGAGGATACAACTCTGGAACCTCTGCAACCTCTCTGAAACCAATCGTCTCGTAGAATGAGCGTCCAAGTTCGTTCTCCTTTTCCATGAAGAGGTATATGACTCTGAGATGGTGGCCCTTGCTTGAGTAGTGGTCTGAGGCCGCTTGAATAAGTGTCTGAACAAGCTCCTTGGCGACTCCCTGTCTTCGGTATTGAGGGTTGACACCAAGCCCGATCAATTCGACAACGCCATCGTCAAGACCTCCTCTGATATCCCAACTCACAGTGCCGATGACTTCCTCGTCTTCAAGACAAAGAATGGTCCTGAATCGAAGTAGATCTTCTGCAAAATCCCCAGCAAGCTTGACGTCATCTTCAACCTCTGAAACAAAGAGTCTGACAAGTAGTTCTCTATCAGATTCAGAAGCCTCTCTCACAGTCCGCATGCCACTCTCGGAGTAGGCGTGTCAATTGTATTTACCGGATGCCTCGGACAGCATCCCATCATTCGCGTTTACTCGATTATGACAACGGCATCCACGAAAAGTTCGTACTCTTCATCCTCGTCTAGATTATGAATCAGTACTCTCTCTACCTCGAACTCACCACGAATCTCCAGAAGACGCGATTCTGATATGATCTTAATGCTTGATCTCTCAAGTTCTTGTTTCAGCTCATCTGTGGTGACTATCTCCTTCTCAGGTGTGAGAAGTACTACTCGGTCTGTCTGTGCAGTTAGTTCCAAGGCTGCCTCGACGGATTCATCACCGGTATGAAGGACCAATATTCTCTGGTCTGACAGGTCCTCAAGATCATTAACATCAAGGTAGACTCCCTTGTCAAGGAACTCGTCCTGTCCAATCACGCATTCGGGCTTCTCGAATTCCGGTTCTTTACTCACAATCGTTTCAGGGTCCTGCCTTGCTCGGTACACCTTGATGGCCTCATGCAAAGCATCTGCTGCAAGATTCGAACAGTGCATCTTGATTGGAGGTAGTCCATCGAGCTCCGTCGCAACGTCATCCCTTGTGAGTTCCATGGCCTCATCAAGTGTCATTCCAATAGCCATCTCAGTCGTCATACTGCTTGTGGCAATCGCTGAACCGCAGCCGAAGGTTCTGAACTTGGCATCGACTATCCTGTCGTCCTCAACCTTGATGAAGACCTCCATGAGATCGCCGCATGTCGGATTCCCCACACGACCACTTGCTACGTCTTCTCCCTCAAGAACACCAACGTTCCTGGGGTTTCTGAAGTGGTCGAGAACCTTCTCGCTGTACTGTGTAGACTTCATCAATCCGTCCTCGCGTATCTTCCTACGCCTGTAAACTATTGTTAACCTGTATAAACTTTGTGAAACGAACCAGCTGCCCACTTCTGGGTCCTGTTTCTGCGAGGTGGTTTCAGCAAAGAAGGCTAATATTCACTCAAATCCAGCTATATTCACAGGGTGGACCGTGTGACAGGCCATGCCATAGAAGCGATCTTGCTCGCAGACAAGAGTGGCACTCCCAAGTTCTACATGCAACTTGATCCACTAGCGTTTGACATGAATCCAGTACTCGCTGCAAGTTTCTTCGCGGCCATTGACATGTTCTCAAAGGAAGTCTTCCGACAGGACCAGCGAGTGTTCCAAGTGAACTATGGGGACCGTCTCTTCACAGTGTTCAACGGTGGTAGTGTAAACCTGATAGCCGTCGGCACTCAGCACCTTGGTGAAGATACCGTTCGCGTGCTAGACTCATTGCTGACGGAGTTTGAGACAGAATGGCTTGATGTGATCGACCCTTATGATTATGACAAGTCTTTCGTAGAGGCCTACCTCGAGTCCTTCGGCGAGAGCGTGATGAGCAGACTATCCCTGCGAATTCTGCCAGATTCTTGGGTGCCCTATTTCTGTGTGAAACCCGAGTCTGTTGAAATCACTGATAGTGCAATTGCAGAGTATGTTAACGGGTCGAGAAGCGTGAAAGAGATCCGCGAGCTGAGTGGACTATCAGAGAGGGAAATAATCCTCGAGATGTCAAAGATGTGGGCTCACAGATTGATCCGCTTCCGGAATATGCTTGACTTCAACGATTTCATGAGTGGCAGGACTCGATTCTTGAGGTACACTCAAGCCACGTCCAGTGAAACGAAGGACCTACGGAATCTACATCCTGAGATGGTGGGTGTCATTCCACGCCTTGCTGGACTAATCGACGGGCGTCAGACTGTTCGAGAGATACTTGCGGAACTTGGAGCACAGCATGATGAGAGAGAGTTACTTAGAGTGATGGATTATCTCCTAGAGGAGGAGGTCATCGAAGCACTCTCCTCTGAGAAGCGGCGCATTCTTCTCGCAAAGGAAGCGCTTGAGATAGCTTTACGTGTAGCCGAGCAGATCTATGGTGAAAAGGAAACTGCACGCGCCCTGAGGACTGCGATGAGTGGTACCGACACGCCTGAAACCCTAGGACAGCTACGTCTGAAGGATGACAAGTGGTCTGTTGATTTCGATTTCAAGTTACTCGAAGGGCTGGATCACAGGAGGCTCATGCTACTCTATAGTGAATGGATGAGGATATTGGCCCAGTTCACAGCAGCTCTCAATCAGGACCGGTTTGACACTTACATCAACAGTCTTGGACGCGCCTACTACCATGGCATAATAGATCGCTACAATGCCTACGATTTGAGGGGGTTCGAAGAGTTCTCCTTCTGGTTGGAGTTGCTGAGTAATAAGAAGTGGCCACAGGTCGATTCTATCCGAACAGGGTCTTTGGACCAGAAGGACCCAAGCCCTGTGGAGGAGATGGCCTACACTCTGGTGACAAGGGGCCAAGTAATTCATGGGCCTGAGGCAATAGCCTCAATCTGCAATGCTTCTGGTGTTCCACTCATGAACGACAGCCCTGATGAGTGGGTCGGCATGCACAAGTCCGACGCCCTTGAGAAACTCATGATAGAGTACTCAATGCTGAGTCCTGCCGCACGAATGACTCTAATGGTTCTTTCAAGACAACGGGGAATTGCCATCCCGAATGAAGTGATCTCCGGAATGCAATAGACCAACGAATTATGTCTTCTTTGGATTGTAGATTGGAGATAGCTTCCTGATTCGTGTAAGCACCTCAGGAACCACCTCAAGGACTCGGTCTATGTCTGAATCTTCGTTGAACCGTCCAGGCGTAAGCTGCAGAGAACCATGCGCTTCTTCGTGAATGAGGCCCGTGGCGATGAGTGTATGTGATGGCTCCAGAGTCTTAGAGGTACAAGCTGAGCCTGTTGATACGGAGATTCCCCTGTCCTTGAATGACAGAAGTAGGGCTTCGCCCTCGACCCCATCGAATCTGAAATGCGCGTTGCTGGCGAGTCTTTCAGTTGGATGACCGTTTAGATAGCTGTCAGGAATCTCGTCCAAGATGGTCCTGATCAACCTGTCCCGATATCCCTGAAGCCGCTTGACCTCTTGAGGCATCTCTTTCTTCATAATCTCAATCGCTGTCCTCATACCAACAATCCCGGCGATGTCTTCCGTACCCGAACGCAGACCTCTCTCTTGGCCACCGCCAATCAGAATTGGGTTGACTCGATATTTCTTCTTCATGTAGAGTACGCCAATCCCTCGAGGACCATAGAAATCGTTCGAAGAGAGGGACATCAAGTGTATTCCATCTCGCTTTACGTCAAAGGGTAGAAGGCCTTCAGCCGCAACCGCATCAGTGTGGAAGCCGATTCCCTTTTCTTCAGCCAGTTTCCCTATCTCTTCTACAGGCTGAATAGTGCCTATCTCATTGCTTGCATAGCCTATCGAGATCAGGATTGTTTCATCCTTGATTCTGCGTTCGAGTTTTCTCATGTCCACCCGACCATACTTGTCGACTGGAAGCCGTGAAACTTCGAACCCGCTTCTTTCAAGATACTTCGCTATGTTGCGAATCGATATGTGTTCAACCTCAGAGATGATGATGTGGTTGCCCTTGCGCTTCTGTCGCATGGCATACCCAACAAGGGCCAAGTTGTTTGACTCTGTGGCCCCTGATGTGAAGACGATCTCGTCTGTATCGGCATTTATGTGGTCAGCTATGACTCTGCGGCTCTCCTCAAGAGCCTCCGTGGCCACGTCCCCCACATGGTGTAGTGCTGAAGCGTTTCCGAACCGTTCATTGAAGTACGGCATCATGCCTTCTATGACACGCGGATCGACAGGCTTCGAGCTCTGATAGTCGAGATACACCTCCTTGACGTTGGCCATATCGATTCACCTAGAACCACATTGTCGCGTCGGCTTCTAGAACAAGATCATTTAGAGTTGCCGCTCCCACAATCTTGCAGCCTTCAATCAGATTGACCTTATCCCATCCCAGCATCTGCTTTGAAGCCTCGCAGACGTAGACTGTTATACCCATCTCAATTGTCTTCTGAAGCATCTCGGCGACGCTTGGAAAGTCACCGACTCTTATCTTCTCGGCGGCCTCAGGCTGAAGTATTCTCAGACCCTGACCGAGATAGTAAATCTCTGCCTTGATGTCCATCGCCTTGGCACTCTGTGCCAGGACAAGTGGCGAATACTGACGCTCTGGGTCGTCGCTGGTCTGAACGTATAATATACTGCTCATTCCTGAATCACTCCTTCTTCCTGATTAGGAA
>LRSK01000197.1 GCA_001563325.1 Candidatus Thorarchaeota archaeon SMTZ1-83 | reverse complement strand
TCCCATGGGTCCTCGTCGAGGAAGCGCATCATGCTGTCAAATGTGGCTCCGCCGAACATCTCCAGTGAGTGATAGCCCACTTTGTCCAGCTTCTCGCATATTGGGAGCATGTGCTCAGTTCGCATCCGAGTGGCGAGAAGGGATTGATGCGCGTCGCGGAGGACAGTATCGGTTATTCGAAGCTTCGTCATGGTAAGCCGGTTCTAAGAGGATTCTTACTGTATTTAGTCATTCTGATGAGTCAGTTTGCTAGCCAATTCACCTCGGGATTTTCGGCATCTACCGTGCACATCACTTGACCTTCTCTGGCTTAACCTGACGAAGGTCCAAGAGAAATGAACCAGTCAAGGCGATTACGACTCCAGCAAGAAACCATACCAAGGAGAGAATAATCGGAGGCGCGCGGAATAAGACGAGAAGTAGACTGAACCGGGCACGACTTGCATTGGCAACTGTTGAATAGGTATGAGGAGACTATCTTGACCTTTATTGAAGCTATCTTGTATGCTTCCGACATCGAGCATGTTTGTGAGAATCAAGACGATGCATGAGACCGCGAAGAGTTAGGATATACCCGACATTGGAAGCATTTCCGGAATCCTTAAGCGATTTCACAACATTGTGAATGAAGCAATACCGTAATTGTCTGAGGTTCAGGAGTCTGGCTGTCTTGAGAAGATTCGGAAATGAGGACTATATGGTAATCGGGCTTCTACTAGCCACCCTACTCTGCTCAGTTCCATTCACTCAGACAGTCGAGGTGACAGAGGTCTTTGAAGAAGCCCCTCGTAACTGGGAGGACATAATGTGGGGCTTCGGTGGTCCTCGAGTCACCTGGACGATTGTAGAGTTAAACAGGACTGCTGAAATACGTTTCATGTATCCGACTGGAATAGGGCTGCCTTCACAACATGCCATTCTCGAATCAACTACATCTGACCGTGCCAGCTTCAACTACAATGCCGAACACTACACAGTGATGATTAGAATCATAACAGAGGGTCCAGTCTATTTACGGATTGTCTACAAGTACGAGGTTGAGAGAACCGGAAGTATCTTTGGCAGGTCTTTGGGCGGAGTGCCTTGAGCATGGGTTGGAATCCCGCTCGTTCGAGGATTGGTTGCTTTCATGTCCGTTTAGGACAACCATTCGTTGACAATGCCTTCAGCCCATTCGATCCTTGCTTCTTCCGCCCCTGGGAGCTGAAGCAGCTTCTCTATCAGACTTGCATTCATCCGGGGGCTTGTTAGGCCAATAGTGGTTCTAATGAATTTGTAAGCCTCATCCCAGCTTCGCGTGGTGAATGATGTAGTCTTCTTTGAGGTCCTTTCAGCACCCGGAATCGTATCACACATATCCACTTGTTCCTCAGTTAGGTACGAAACATCCACCTTGATAGGTTTGGTAATCTGCACAGGCTCGAAATCATCCAGTTTCGAAAGCGCTCGTTTGGCCGCCTCTTGAATTAGGATTCTGGACTCTGAAAGTGGCAGGCATTGTGTTGTCCTAGCGTCGGTCGAGGTCTTTACTTGAGCAGTCTCGATTCCTGGAAGAAAGTCTGAGGCTTCTCGGACTAGGGCTTGGTCGCCGGAAACCATGATTACTGGGATTCCGTATTCAGCAAGTATGTAGGCGTCAAGAGCTGTTTCGCCTACAGGCTCGCCATTGACCTTAACGCTTGGGCCCAGAGTCACGGTATGTCTGAACAGACCATCTTTGGTTCCTGCCATTGCATGGAAGCCAACGAAGACTGCGGCATCAACTGACCTTTCAATAGCTTCTTTCATTCTCTTGGGAACGGATTGTTCTTGGAACAGCTTCACTCCCTTCTCGAGTTGCTCGGGGATTATGTTCTTGTTCGGTCCGCCCGAACCGTGTGAATCTGCCACCCTGATGTCAGTGGCACCTGCGGCCCTGAGCCCGCGAATTGCAGCATTGACATCCTCAGTCACTTGGACCCTACCGAATGCCAGAGATTCCTTCCATATCATTAACAATGAGAACCGATAGGCTCTCTTTCTGCTTCTTGGTCTTCTGAGCTGGCATGAGGCACAGAAGGGAAACTACCCCTCTTAAGAAATTGTCTTCTTAGCAAGGATTAGAAATCATGGACATTTCCCAAGGCTTAATTACACGACGTGGAGTGATGTCTGCTATTCCCAAAAGGAGAGTACGAAATGGAAGAAAATCATCATGAACACATGTGTGTCTTCGTTCGACATAATGGTGTTGGAAAAATCATAGAACGTGTGAAAGGTGCGAAGTGGATGTGTGATCACTGCGGCCGAGTGGCAAACAAGCCAGAGTATCTATGTTCTCCAATATCTGTTGATATCTAAATAGAGATAGTAGATTGGGTGGGAAATGCACGGACTGCCTACCACGCTTTCGGTTTCATCCAAAGATGAAAGATCGGATCAAGAGTCACAATCGGGCTCTGACATCGTTATGATGGCAATCTAAGATTTGAATAGGGAAGCAGTAGTTGACAAGACGAGAGAGGGTCTTCAGAGAATCCTCTACTGAACCCTTGGAAAGTGACAGTTTCTCGAAGAATTCATATCAGCAGTGGTCTATCTAGTGGGTGAGTGTTCGCGGGGTGAAACGATGAAGTATATCATGTTCTGGGAGTACGACTTCGAGGACCATGCGCGTGTGATTGCAAAACTCAAGCAGTTCAGAGAATCGATAAAGAAGGAACCCGAGAAGTTCCCAAAGTTCATCTCTAAGAACTACGCAATGCTTGAAGGGCCACGTGGGTTCCAACTGCTAGAAACTGAGAATGAGGATCATCTGGCCAATTTTGTGCTTCACTATCAGCCAGAGGTCAGCTTCGATTTTCAGCCTATAATGGAAGTCAAGAAGAGTCTCGAGCTCATGGATCGCATGAAGAAGTAGAAATCGTGCCCAAGACTTCACTCGATGGCAGTTCTTCTCTTCAGTCGCTTTGGATTGAAGAAGGAGACCCGGAAGGGACCCATCTAGAGTGGGATGTTTCCGTGCTTCTTTGGCGGTCTGCTCTTTCTCTTGCTGGCGAGGACCTCCAGTCCACTGCAGATCAACGGTCTAGTTTCATGCGGGAAAATCACCTTGTCGATGTAGCCCAAGCCGGCCGCAACATACGGATTCGCGAATTTCTCTCTGTAATCTTTGACCAGCTTTGCTCTCTTCTTCTCCTTGTCCTTCGCCCTTTCGATCTCTTTCCGAAATATGATGTTGATTGCTCCATCAGGACCCATTACAGCAATCTCAGCCGTCGGCCAAGCGTAAACAAGGTCTGCGTCAATGTGTCGAGATGACATCACGTCATATGCGCCGCCGTACCCTTTCCGGGTAATGATGGTGATTTTGGGAACTGTTGCTTCAGCATAAGCGTATAGAATCTTGGCACCATGTCGAATGATGCCGCCATATTCCTGGGCTGTACCTGGTAGGAATCCAGGCACATCCATGAAGGTGATTATCGGGATGTTGAAAGCGTCGCAGAACCTAACAAACCTGGAACACTTGTCTGAGGCATCGATGTCTATTGTACCTGCAAGGTGGGCAGGCTGATTCCCTACAATTCCTACCGAGCGTCCATCAAATCTCACGAAGCCCACAATCATGTTCCTGGCCCAGTGTTCGTGAACCTCGAAGAACTCGCCGTTGTCGGCTATCTTCGTGACAACATCTCTCATATCGTACGGCTTGTTTGGATCATCTGGTATAATCTCATCAATCAACTCATCAACGTCATCAGGCGCGTGGTCGGTTTCGACTCTTGGTGGGTCTTCTAGGTTGTTGCTTGGCATGTAGCTCAAGAGAGTCCGGATTTGCTCGAAGCAGTGGTCCTCGTCCTCACTTGCAAAGTGGGAAACGCCGCTCACAGAACTGTGGGTCATTGCACCTCCAAGTTCCTCGAAGGAAACCTCTTCTCCTGTGACCGTCTTGATGACTTCAGGCCCCGTGATGAACATGTGAGATGTGCCTTTGACCATGAGCGTGAAGTCTGTAACCGCTGGGCTATAGACTGCGCCCCCAGCACAAGGACCCATAATCGCCGATATCTGAGGAATGACACCGCTGGCCCACGTGTTTCTTTCGAAGATGAAAGAGTAGGACGCGAGAGAGAGAATTCCTTCTTGTATCCTTGCTCCACCGGAGTCATTCAGCCCTATTACTGGGGCCCCTGCCTCCATTGCTAGGTCCATGATCTTGCAGATCTTCTCCCCATACTTCTCAGAGAGAGACCCTCCGAAGACAGTGAAGTCCTGACTGAAGATGAAGACCTTCCGTCCGTCAATCTTACCATAGCCGGTAATAACCCCATCACCTAGGATCCTCTTCTTGTCCATGCCAAAATCTGTGATTCGGGAAAGCACGAACTCATCAATCTCAACGAAGGTCCCAGGATCCAAGAGTTTCTCAATTCGTTCGCGGGCAGTGTACTTTCCTCGTTCATGCTGACGCTTGATTCGCGCTTCCCCTCCTGCCAGCTTTGACCTTTCGCGCATCTCTGTGAGTTTTTCAAACTTGTCCTTGGCCATGCTTACAGCCTCTTGTCGGTTCTGTCTAGCAGTGACATCACTTGCTAGTTTTCAATCTTCTGTTGGGCTCCGACTCTGAGTCAAAAGGAATCAGGAAAAGCAGTCGTTGAGCTTCTTCACTAGTTCTGGATGGTTGATGATGGTTCCCAGAATACCGGCGTATCTGAGTGCCTCCTCAATGAAGTGGTTCTCTCCTATCGCTCGCACGACTTCCAGTTCATCCTTGGAAGCAGACGTCACGAACTTGTGGATATTCGATTCAACACTGTCAAGGAATTCAATCAGGAATGCTTTCAGACACTTGTAATTGGGCTTGACTCCTCCGATTACTCGTTCCGTCCCGATTGTCACTCCGCGAGAGAATAACCGTGACGCTTCGTGCTCCCAGAACTCAGGTGCGAAGTCATAGTAGCGGATGAATGCCGCCGCGCGAGCGTACAAGGTTTCTGTGGCAGTCTTTCCAAACACCACCCTTCTGCCTGCAGGAACCACCAGACCGTATTCACCGAGGGTCTTGAGATAGCGATAGATGGTCTTGTCTGACTTGGGCTTTGGAGAACCATGTTCCTCACACCACCTATTGTAGGCCGCCGTCAGATCTCGTACCGTCATTGGTCCCTGTAACAAGATGTTCAGAATGGGGAAGTAGTCCCTATGCCTATGAATCTCGTAGGTTTCCCAATCTTGAATGTTCATCATAGGTGCCGGAACGAAGTGGATCACATCCTCGTATTCGCCGGATTTGTAGTCGCTCATTGCCATCGGTCCTCCGCTCTTCTGCATTCCATATCAGTGTGTTGACTCACTTGTACGTTCACTTCGTCTTTTCCCCACGAAAGAGCCCCACGCCTTGGAAGATCTCTTGTCCACTACAGTTGGCAAACACGGCTTCAATCTCTGAAAGCAAGGTCTTGGCATCAACGATTCCTAGACTCGGAAAGAGATGAATAGCAGACATGATCAGAAAATCATCCAATCTGTATTCTGTTGGTTCATCAAAGCAGACTCGTGAAGAGACTACTCTCATAGTGCCCCCTACACTTAGAACCCGCTTGACCTCCGGTAAGGCCGTATTCAGGATTTCTAGGCGAGGAACGCCGCATATCCAGACTTCCTGGAAGTACCTCGATGGTGCTGAGATGTCACAAAGAGTTCCATCATGAACATGGTAGTTGATTCCAGAACCTGCCAGCACTGTAGAATCTCCAACAGTTCTGATTTGACCCTTATCACTTCTCGACACCAAGAATCTAGCCAACTCCAAGTCTCGTTCGATAAGTCTGGGTACTCCCGAAAGGAGAATCTTACCGCCACTATATTCGACTTCTGAGCCGTCAAGTATGGCTGCAAGTCCCCCCATTGAGTAGTAGCGGTATTCATCATAGAGCTGCAAGACCAAACTGACGGCGTTCTTGAAAAGTCCTCTAACTCTTCTCCTACCCCTGACTGCGAGTCGATATACACGCCTACTGGGCCCTGACGAACCAGAACAAAGCTCGCTTTCCACAAGATGACGATTCTCCATTTCGGAGAGCCATCTATATACTGTATTGAGCCTAATCTCGCCACGCCCATTCTCGAGGTGCTTTATGATTTCATAGCCGTAACTGGGCCCTTCTGCCAGAATAGCCAGTATCTCATCTTGCACAGAAGGACCAGATGAACGAGAAAGTCTCATGACCTGACAACACTCCTCAAGTCGCTCTACGCCTGGTAGACTTCAGACCCTTGGATAGTCCCGT
>LRSK01000196.1 GCA_001563325.1 Candidatus Thorarchaeota archaeon SMTZ1-83 | reverse complement strand
TGCATTGCCCTGATCTGAGATTCGACACTAACTACGATAATAGTGAGGTCTGAACACGAGGTTCATAAACGCTTTATTAATTCTGGCAAATTGTCGTCCATAAGTATGGTTCAGATGGGCGGTCCACTACATGCAGATGCATTTCTTGGGGAGCATTTTGCTATCTGAAAGGATTCTGGGGAGAATTGACACTTCTGAAACTCTGATTCACGGTTTGTCTCGCTGTGTACCGACGACGGCTCTAGTTGGGAGGCTTATACCATTGATCGGCTTGGACTTGGGTTTGAGAGGAGGAGTGTCGGCAGGATAACTAGTGCAGCAATGAGGACGAGCCTTGGGCATGTTTAGAGTTTCGAGAATGCGAAGATCCTTCATCTTGATAGTGCTTATAACGCTTATTGCGGTCCAGTACTTTGCACAGGATGTTCAGATCCGTCAGCCTCTGACAAGTCTCACCGTTATAGCAAAACCATTGCTGAACTGCACATACATAGGGTTCAATGAGACTTCAATGGTGAGGGACATCTGGAACGAGAGCTTCGAGGGTTCTCTAACTGCTGAAAATCACTATTGGTATGGTGCTGGTTTCACGGTGGCGGAGGGTACAATAGAAAGGAATAGCACACTCGACCCCGGCTTCGAGGAGGTTTCAAGCTCCGCTCTTAACCCCAACGTGAGTCTCCCTTCATGGTTTCTCCACCTTGACGGTCCAGATGTGACTGTGAAAGTGAACCGTAGCAGCACGACAAAGTATCATCAGTCCTACTCCGCCTATGTGGAAACAAGATTTGTTAACACGTCTACGCAGCTTGCTTA
Organism: Candidatus Thorarchaeota archaeon SMTZ1-83; assembly: GCA_001563325.1. The sequence goes on along the minus strand of LRSK01000196.1, from coordinate 4,604 downwards.
TGTTTGGCAGACGCCGGGTTCGATTTATAATGCTTGTTCAGCGGGTGCTTCCAACACCATAGATGATAATCTGGCCACAGATTGGGTACACAAGGTGACAGAGACACATTGGGCTATCTACGATCTTGGGCAGAGCTACCTTGTTAGGAAGGTTCGCGTTTACTGCGGGATCACCCGAATCACGGACGTTGACGTTTACGTTTCGGATGATCCGCAGAACTTGGGTTCGAAGGTGGTCGAACTCTGGGACCCAGTAAACAGCAGCGATTGGAGCGAGAGCCCCGGCTTCTACAAGGAAGCCTATATTCGAACTTCAGCTGTAGGTCATACGGCCGGAGGATTGAAGTTCCCTCAGGATTACTTTGTCAGGATACCGTGTGTTTACCTTAGTGACACACCGGTTCTTGAATCGGCACTGTTCCTAGATGATGCTGGAGTGGGCAGTGGTTACGTCGAGGCTCTTTACATACTTGCAGATGTAGAGATTCAGAACGAAACTTCAGCTTATCACATTGTCTATGTTGTGCCTGTAACGGTTCTCGGTTCCCCCTCACAGGATGATTTTTCGAACACGACAGATACGAAATACATATACAATGTAGTCAGCATCACCTCATATGATGCTTGGGTCACTTTCAACAGTAACATAAAAAGCGATTATGAGAGCATCTGGGGGCAAGTCTTCAGCGCCAAGGTAAGCAGGATAACTATAAAGAATGACTTCTACAACCCTGAAACAGAGTCCGAAACCAACACGCCCTTCTTCAGGGCTAACTACGACGCTGTATCTCTTGAGCTTTCATCCAAAGGTAACGAGGAAGAACTGCCGAACGGAAGCTTCGAAGCCCAAGGTTGGGCAAAGCTCCAACAGAACAAGCTTCAATCCTTTAACTATACAAAGGACTCCCAAGACTCCCAGGAAAGTGTAACAAGCTTCTTCATTAATGCTACGTGTGATACGAGTGGAGGATCAGGCTCCGGCTTCGAAGCGACGAAACATGGCGCGGTTGCAATAGATGATTCCAGCTTTATCAGAGAAGTGAATGACACCAACAATCAAAGGCTCCATGCGTACGTCAAGATACAGAGCTTCTCAGGAGTAGCCGAAACCGCGTATAGCTATGTTGGAATGAGGCTGAAATTCGTCAGCTTGTCCGATCCCGGGGATGTTCATTATCTGTTCTACTGTTTGATGCTTCATGGAACAACTCCGCCGGACAGCTCAACCGAGAAGTATCTTGAGTTAGTGAGGTTCAACAACTTGGAGACAGGAGTCTGGTATGAGATCTCCCGACATCCAATCGGAGACGGTGGATGGGAAAGCGTGAAGATAACCCAGATCGCCTTGGTTGTAGCATACTTCTATGGCCAATCCTACTCATCCACGAACAATGCGAATGCTGTAGCCCGTTTTGACTATGTCGGAATCGATAGCGAGAAAGGCGCGGAAATGACTATCCGCGACTCGCAACGCTCGACTGATGTCGCATTGGATGGCAGTTATTCCTTAAAGCAGAACAGGACTTCAGAGGGAGTTGAGTTTGACCTCTACGAATCTGGAGCAGAAAATCTGAACAACACATTCTACATTGCATTTCCTTACCACATGAATTTCTCAATCTACTTCAACGTCTCATCACTTCAGGATGATGCTACAGTTCAAGTCTCTCTAGCCATTGACGATGCGCCGGGTTACGCGGCCGGTTATCTCTACGAGCTGATCTACTACTATGGCTTCACATCTAGCGTGTCTTCCGTATTCTCTGACGCAAACAAAGTGGTGGAGCTCTCCTCTTCGATACCGACGTTGTCTTGGGTTCATCTGCTAAGGAACTGGACATTGGACATGCCTGGAACTTGGCCTGTGCAGAATCCACGTGTGGAGGCAGTTGGTCTGAGGATCTGGACCTCGAATTCCATCACGATATATTGGGACTTGGCAGCCTTCTATGGAACGTGGCATGGTGCCGAGAAGACTGTTCAGTTTCAATCTATTAACGAGATTATGATGAAGAAGTTCAATACTACAGAATATTGGAACGTCACCGGAGGTCTGGATCCCGGAATAGACGACTTCGTTGACAACAACCAAAGTGATGTCGATCTGAGTCCAGGTGTAGGTTCTCACAGCAACTTCACGAATGAAAAGAAGGGACCAGACTCCAAGTATGATGTCCTGACTGAAGCATACTCTGATCAATACATTGAGAATCTGCAGGACTATGTAGACAACAACGAGAGCAATGTTGACGGCTTCTCTGACAGAGGTTCTCACAGCAATTTCACAGCTGAGCAGCATGGACCGGACTCGACATATGACACCCTGACCGAGGAATACCTAGGTCCAGGAGTCGATGTTCAAGACTATGTAGACAACAACAGCAGCAATGTTGATGGCTCCCCAAGCGTGGGAACTCACAGCAACTTCACTGCTATGCAGTACGGTCCCGACGCAGACTTCGACATCTTGACCGAAGAGAATACGAATCCGCCGCCCAACGACATTACTGATTACGTGGATAACAACAGCAGCGACGTTGACAGTTCACCTGATATTGGCTCCCACAGCAACTTCACAGCTGAACAGTATGGACCGGACTCGATCTACGACACTCTAACAGAAGAGAACGTGAACCCGCCTCTAAATGACATGCAGGATTACGTTGACAACAATAGCAGTGACGTTGATGGCTTCTCTGATAGGGGCTCTCACAGTAACTTCACAGCTGAGCAATACGGTCCTGACTCAATAAACGATACTCTAACCGAGGAGTTCACAGGTACATTGACGAACAGCACTGAAGATTTCGTGGATGACATGAGCAACGTTGACGGCGTTGCAGACAAGGGTACTCACAGCAATTTTACGGCTGAGAAGTACGGTCCAGACTCTGTCTACGATACTTTGACAGAGACGAATACTGCGAACGGAACAGGAGAATGGACGACTCCTCAATCTGTATATGATCACTGTGGCGAAGAAGGAGGATATGAGGCAAACAAGACTATAGATGATATTCTGACAAGTGATTGGCGTCACTACGCGACTGAGCTGCACTGGATTGTCTATGATATGGGTCAAAGCATGAAGATAACAAAAGTCAGAATCTATCCTGGTACTACACCACAGCAATATACCATTGAGAACGTCACCATTTATGTAAGCAGCGACGCGAACTTTGACGCGTCAGAAATAGTGGTTGAAGGCTGGAACGTTACCTTGGGTGGTTGGGACGAGAGTCCAAGCTTCAGCGCTATCGGCCGATACATCAAGCTTGCCAACATGGACACAACACAACCCCAAGGCCAGATGAAGATGGCATTCTACGAATTCGACGCCTATTCAGAGCCAAACTACGAGCTAGACCTCGAGGTCCAATGGACCAATGTGAACTACAATGAGACGAACGAGGAACTATGCATAAACGCGGGAACAATGGGAGCCGAGAACATACGAGTTGATGTGTGGAACGGCTCGGCTTGGATCAATCTCGTCACGGATCTCTATCAAGGATGGAATAACATAAGCGTATCAAACTATCTGACAAGCTCAACATTCACAATAAGATTCAAAGGAGCCACAGAAACAAACGACATAAATCAGGACAGTTACGAGATAGACGCGGCTCTACTGCACGTATGGACACCAGGCGTATCTAATTATGAGCTTGACCTTGAAGTACAGTTTACAGATGTCGACTACGACGAGGTTAATGAAGAGCTGTGTATATACGCTGGAAGCCTGACATCGGAAAGTCTACAGGTCGACTACTGGACTGGAACAGGGTGGAATACACTAGTATCAAGTTTAACAGCTAGCAGCTGGAACAATGTCTCGGTATCACTGACCAGCTCAACATTCACAATCAGGTTCAAGGGAAAAGTGGAAACCGAGGATGGAAGCGAAGACACTTGGCAGATAGACGCCGTACTATTGCACGTATGGACGGGAGACGCAAACTACAGACTTGACTTGGAGGTTCAGTGGACAGATGTCGACTATGATGAGCTTAACGAAGTATTATGCATCTACACCGGAAGCCTAACATCGGAGGATCTGAGAGTATACGCCTGGACCGCTAGTAGCTGGGTATTCCTCACAAACCTAGCTGCAAACACATGGAATAATGTAAGCGTGTCAAACTATCTGACAAGCTCAACATTCACAATAAGATTCAGAGGCTCCAGCGAGTCAGGAGATACCGTACAAGACAACTGGCAAATAGATGCGGCGCTACTGAGCCTATGGACACCCGACGAGTTCAACTATCAGCTCGACCTAGAGGCTCAGTTCACAGACGTGAACTATGGTCAAGAGAACGAGAGGCTGTGTATCCGAACCGGGGACGTAACGCTGGAAAGTCTAAGAGTAGAAGTCTGGACTGGGAGCTACTGGACGCCATTATTCACAAGCCTCTCACCGAATACATGGAACAACATAAGCGTGTCAAACTATCTGACAAGCTCAACATTCACAATTAGATTCAAAGGGAGTACAGAGACGGGCGACACAACCCAAGACAGCTATGAGATAGACGCTGCGCTACTGCACGTATGGACCATACAGGGGCATCAGATCGATCTCGAGGTCCAGTTCACAAATG
>LRSK01000195.1 GCA_001563325.1 Candidatus Thorarchaeota archaeon SMTZ1-83 | reverse complement strand
CTAAGTGTATTCCTCGACACCTTGATTGCGCGATTTTAGTTGTTTAAAAGAACCTGAGACCCTGTCTTTTATACCAAAAACACTACCGAGTCGAAAGTCGGATATGCTGATGACCTGGATTGTTCCTGTGTCATCAGCTTCCCGACACTATTTCTTTTGGATTAGTCTATGATCAGTAGTTAATGCCGTATTCGGCGAGGTTGCTACAGTCATTCTCCTGAAATGCGTGTGATATCATCAATCGGAGCAGTCATTAGTACCAGTTGGGCTTTAGCAACTGAGTCTACAATGGCAAAGCTCCTAGTGAGTCCAACAGATGAGCTGGACGCTCTCGAGGCGGTGAAAGGAGGGGCGGATATTATTGATGTCAAGAACCCGCATGAGGGATCTCTTGGAGCAGCCACTCCAGCATTGATTCGCAAGATAAGGGAAACTATCGAGAAAAGCATCCCGGTAAGCGCTGCTGTAGGTGATGTGCCGAATCTCCCAGGCACAGTCGCACAAGCAGCCCTGGGTGCAGCACAAGCAGGTGCAGACTTTGTAAAGATAGGCCTCTATGGCTCCACAAAAGAGGAAGATGCGGCTTATCTTCTGAAATCAGTTGTGGAGACGCTCAATGATTTTGGAAGCAAGAGCAAGACGGTTGCGGCGCTTTACGGCGACTACCTTCGTGCAGGGACCCTAAATCCAGCTGTACTCCCAGATATTGCTCAATCAAGCGGTGTTCAAATAATAATGATTGACACTGCGGTCAAAGATGGAAGGGACCTCTTTGTCTTCATGCCAGCGGAGGAAGTCGCGTCAATCATCGAAACAGGACAGAACAACGACCTTGAGGTGGCGTTGGCTGGTTCATTGGCTGATGAATCATTCAGGATTGCAGCAGGGCTCAAACCTGATATTATAGGAGTCAGAACTGCAGCTCTTCCTGGAGGAGATAGGAAAGAAGGAAGAGTGGATGCGGAGCTTGTCAAGGAGTTGAAGCTAATTCTAGAAGGCGGATAGCTTATTGCGACTGTTTATTGATAATCTCCGACAGATTCTCAGGTCGCAAGCCATTCAGGACATAGAAATCCCCTTTGAGGCTCTCAGGTCTTACAGCATCGGTTTCTGACTGAATGACTGACCACCATTTCATGAAAGGACTAATACTCTTGAGAATCAGGACAGCATCTGCCTCTCCTTGAATACCCATCCAGAGAGAAATCGAATCGCTAGTAACATCCCAGCTGTGAGGTAATCTGTCATGGGACTTCAGCAGTTCGTATGGCTGAATTATGAAACTCTCTCCATCTGCCCACCTTTTGAACGCATCAATACCCGAATAGAGGCTCCATGACGGTTGCATATCTGCCATCAAGCTACCGCTGAGATCCATGCATCTTATTGCTAGCCAATGCGCGGCGGAATCCGAGAGATATTTCCTGCTATGAAGCTCCCGTATTCGATTCGCGAAATATGCGCCGCCCGGCACTATCAATACTTTGCGTTGTTCAGCGATATCTGAGATTATCTTTAGGATTTCTCTTAGTTGATAAGGATGGTTCATCAGGCTTCCGCCCACTTTGATGACCACCTTCAATACACTCATCTCCAATTTCTGGCCGCATAGAGTGCAGCCGCAAAAGCGGTTGCTGCTGTGGCGCCATCCGGTCCCAGAAGGTCATGCAGGTGCTTTCCCTCCTTGATGTCAAGCGACGCCAAGGCGCTTCGACCCAAGAAGGCAGCCCCAATCCCAGAAAAGACATAGACTTGCTCAGAAGGTTTCATGTCATGCAGAGCACAGACCTGGAATATTGCGCCTAGGATGTCTCTGAGTTGTTGGGTCCAAGCTTGCCGAGCAATGTCAACAATCTGAGATTCTTGTATAGTTTCGATGTCCCCGCATACAACTCTGGCTATACGAGCTTTGCACTCCTCAATCGATTTTCCACGTCCATCGGCGGTATCGTTTGTATATTGATGCGTAGCTATGTGTCCTAGCACCAGATGAACATCTGCACTTGTTGCGAAGTATTCTGAAGATACTCGACAGCTCACACCATCCAACTCAATTTCACGCAGTATGGCAGAAAGATTAGTTCTGAGAGCTCCAGTATAGACCAATTCACCACTCATCAGGCGACTTGTATCGCTTTTCCCACGCGTGATTGGAAATCCATTTCTAATCGCAATAATGTCAGTGGTTGTTGACCCGACATCGATCAGAATACAATTGGGGATTCCTCTCCCTACAGTCCAACCCAGCACCGGCCAGTTTGCCGCAGCTACTCGGAGGGGGTCGTTCAAGACTTCCTCGAACGATAGCAGCTCCAATTCAATGTCCGGGAAAACGATGGGAATCTCTCTGAGTGTCCTGTGAACTCCTTTAGCAATGGTAGTGACACCCTCTCGTTTTGTCTGAAATGTGTCGGAGAGTTCTGCAGTCATTACCACTGATACAAGCTCAGGCGCCTGCGGAGTATTTGCTAACTCATATACTGTATTAGCGATAAGATTCCATAGATCAAGTCTTTCACGCTGCCAGATTGGAAAACTCTCGGAGTGAAAGGTGAGTTCAGTAGGAACACCACTGTCGTCTAGGGTGAGACCACAGCCCTTGAGGTTCGCCCCTCCTATGTCGAGTCCAACTACTCTCAAGCAGATATCCCCTCAAGACGCTTGTCTATGCTGCGTTCTATTGAGCTTAGGTTATCCCTAGCCGCATCTCTTGTTAAGCCCCACCCACAGACATACGGTCGCACTATCGTCGTGCCATCTGGCAATGGAAATGGCGGGCTTGAAACACCTGGGATCACCATTACTCGCGCATAGTCATCGATGTTGTACTTCGATTCAGGAACTCGTTTCATATCGATGTATTCTTCGAAAACGGAACATCCCTTCAATGTCATCTTTTTCGGAGGGGAACCTGAAGCGCACTCAACTATGCTGGCTAATCCCTTGGGTCCGACTGTTCGTTCGAGGCCGATTGATGAAACTGTGAGTCGAGGATTGATTTCCATTGGAAAGGCCTCTTTTCCTTTGAACACAAAATCGATGCCAACATAGCCGCAAAGGTTGGGGAGCGAATCTGCTATCTTTTGCGCATCCGCAGCAGCTTTCTTAGCCGCAGGATGATCAAAGGGACATTCTCCGCCATGATAACCCGGAGTTGATACAGAAGTACCCAGGGTTACGTTCTGACGATTAACGGATAGTACTGATGATTTCCCATTTCCAGTGAGAAGAGATACACTAGCGTGGACTCCGTCAATATATTCCTGAAGGATAAATGATGCAACCCTATCCTTCATCTCCGGTCTATGAGCTAGTTCCATGAGATTGCCAGTGTTAGATGCGATGAATGTGCACGTCGCCCCTGAAGAGATTGCAGGCTTGATTACAACGGGGAAATTCAGGTCGTGACTATCATTCAAGATGTCATTAATTGTCCCAAATATCGTTCTTGGCACTGGCAGAGATAGCTCCTCAAAGAGGCTCGCACTATTTATCTTATCTGAACAGAATGCAGCTGTTTCGGTATCAGGATTGAGAACGTTCAAACCTCTAGATCTGATAGCCTGGAGAACTTCTACGAGTATGCCTTCGTCCTCTGGGGCTATGACAAGTCCTAACTCAGCATTATCTGAAAGGACCTCTATAGCTGTTTGCCAACTCTCTTCATCCGATATCTCTTCTCTGTGTATTGATCGAGGTAGAAACTGCTCTTGTATTCTGTAATCATAGGAGAGGGACACATCATGACCAGCGTAGTTGAAACACCGTGCCATGGTGCAGAGCATCGCAAACCCCTGCGCGGCAAAGCTTGGCGACAGGGCTTTGTTGGCAAGTCCACCTCCTGATATGTGCTCGTAGAGGAATATTCGCATTGCTGACCAAAAATGTAATAGTCAGCAGCCTATATGACTCTTACAGGAGCACTGAAACCCACCAATGAACGATGAAGTAGAGATTATCCCTGTGATGGATATTATGAACGGACAGGTAGTCCATGGAATTTCAGGTAAGAGGGATGAATATAAGCCAATAACTAGCAAGATTGTTGATTCCGCAAAACCTTCAGATGTAGCTGAAGCGTTCCAAGAGATTTTCAATGTTGAGAAGGCATACATTGCCGATCTTGATGCAATATCTGGGAGAGGAAACAATTTCTCGGAGATTAGTGAAATTGTGGACTCAACAGGTCTAAGAATCCTCCTCGATGGGGGAGCAAGAAATACGGAGGATGTGGAGAACTTGCTCAGAACAGGAATTCACAAGGCGGTGGTAGCCACTGAAACCATAGGATCAGTCGGAGATCTATCCCGAATCATTCAAACATATGACAAATCCATCATTGGATCTCTTGACTTGATGAGGGGGAAGACGATGAGTGTATGTGCTCAATTTAGTGAAAGAGAACCATTAGAAGTGGCTCTTATACTGGAAGCAATGGGAATAAAGAGCCTTATTGTCCTGGAGCTTTCCCTGGTGGGAACCAGTGCAGGTCCAATGAATACGGGATTGGTGCAGATATGCAAAGAAACTTCGATGGAAATAACCGCAGGAGGAGGAGTTAGACACCGCCAGGACCTCCGTGACCTCTATACTCTTGGAGCAAATGCTGCACTTGTAGCGACAGCTCTACATCATGGTATGATTCTGACATGACCCAAATGCGATAGCAGTAAGCTTAACTGGAGGCCAATCACCAATCAGTAGCACGCATGGACGTGAGTAGTGAAGTTGTCAAGAGTCACTAGAGCATCTTATGCAGTTCTGATAGCATGCACTCTATCGCACGCCATGAACCACATCTATACAGGAATGCTATCTCCTTTTCTTCCAATAATAAGAGACGAACTTACACTCACGCTGACCGAAGCAGGCATTGTGACAAGTGCTTCCATTATCACGATGACAACTTCGCATCTATTGGTGGGTTACCTAGGTGATAGGGGATGGAGGGACATCTTCATCCCATCCAGTGTTGTAGTCACGTCAATTATTGTCCTTGTTTCCAGCCTTGCCACCACGTTTCTTTTCCTCACCACCACAATGCTAATTCTGGGCATAGCAGCCGCAGGTTATCATCCGAGTGTATTCCCTGCGTTGACTGAAAAATTCCCCAAGTCTGCTAGAGCAAAGGCAACTGGTATTCAGGCTATGGGCGGACTCATTGGCATGGCAGTCATCCCCTTCCTGGGAGTCACGCTCCTAATTGCTTTTGGAGGATGGCGAGAGTCCTTTGTAGTTCTCGCATTAATGGGTGTGGTGATCTTTGTTCCGGTATATCTACTCATGAGATATGCCCAGAGAGAACCAGTTCTGACCCAGAAGAGCAGAGGGTCTGATGATGGGGAAGATGGCTGGACTAGGAACTTTGTGATAGTCACGTTTATCGTTGGCT
>LRSK01000194.1 GCA_001563325.1 Candidatus Thorarchaeota archaeon SMTZ1-83 | reverse complement strand
ATCAGGAACAAGACCAAAGCTACCATCGACAGCTTGGCAATCAACAATGAATCTAGCGGCGAGGGCGTCATCTACTAATGCGATGCCTCCAAGTAGATCAAGTGCTCGAAGCGCCCAGTATGTACTTGCCAAATTGGTGTCGTTTGTAAGAATGCTCTCCTGGAAGCCACCCACAAAGAGATCGTACTCGCTGGAAATCACTTGTTTATCCAAAATCCAGTCAGCAATGCCTTGATGATTGGGGATAGTTTCTCCGAGAATTGAAAGCGCCAAGACTGCAGCTGCAGTTGCAGTTACTCCAGCTATATTCGATTCAGGACTTAGCTTGAATCCATCTCCGATTCTGCAACTAAGAATCCACTCTGCAGTCGCAGTGGAGTTCCATAGCCACTTCTCCCATGTGTCCTCCTCAGACGTCTGCAGCGCTATCTCCATAGAATGGAGGGCATAGAATGTTGAAACTATGTCAGGCGACTCACCGACTGTATCAGAGAATCCTCCTGACTCTGACTGAGTTTGGTTGATCCAATAAAGCGCCGCTGTTCCATTGAATTCAATTTGCTCAATGTTAGGAATGTCACTCAATCTATTCTGGCTCAAGAGATCAAATAGATTAATGCCATCATATGCGTTCTTTTGGTTGACAGATCCAGCAATGAACTCTCCAAATCCTCCGTATCTGTCGGTTGTTTCACTGACTAGCGTCCAATGAAGCTTCTGTGTAAAGTTCTTGACTTTGAGGAAATCTATGATAGGTGGTCTGATTTCAAGTAGGTCCCAATCATCGAAAATTGATATGACGCCAAATGTTGAATCGACAAATGAGGTCTGAGATCCCGAGTGAGTATAACCTCCCTCTGCACTGTCATACTGTTCATCTATATACGCCCTGAGGGACTGTCTTCGAGTTGTAGGATTTGCCGAAACTGGTTGTGCCACAAGTGCTAACACAACCAGTGCAACAGCTATGGTTACTGCCGCAATCTTGACGTTTCTCATACGGACATCCCGTCTAAATATGATATCGCTGAGCATTTCTGCTCCGCGTGAGGAGCCACGGACTGAAGAGCGGTTATTAACGTTTCCCCAAGTAGTAGATTGCACTACCGATTTATTGCTGCAGAATTAACGCGGCCCTCTAGGTACTTCGCGTATATACCTATATGCTGAATCAGCTGCGATGGCACCCTGTCCCGCAGCCACCACAATCTGTTTCATGGATTCTACCACATCTCCTGCTGCAAAGAGCCCAGGGATATTCGTCTTTTGCTCCCCGTCCGCAAAGATTTCACCCCGGTTATTCATTTTAACGCCCAACGGTTTCGCAATTTTGCTCTCTGGATCTGAACCCAGCGCAACAAAAGCACCATCAACCTTTAGCGTTCTTCTTTCCCCATTCTTCACGTTTTCTAGTTCTATCTCTCTCAGAAGCTGCTCATCTCCCCGGAACTCCTTAACAACAGTGTCCCATAGGATTTCTACATGAGTATCGAACAACATTTGTTGGATGATATATTCTGCTCTGAGACGATCTCGACGGTGAATTAGATATAGAGTGTCTGTAAGCTCAGACAGATAGAGCGCTTCAGTCACAGCGGTATTGCCACCGCCAACAACTGCCAGTGTCTTATTCCGAAAGAGAGGGCCATCGCATGTAGCGCAGTAGGAAACTCCCCGCCCCGTGTATTGCTCTTCGCCTGGTAAATTCAGTTTTCGATGTCCTCCACCTGTGGCAAGAACAACCGCCTGGGCTTGATACACGCCGCGTCTAGTATCTAAATGGAACCCCCCATTGTCATCCAACGTGATACTCTTGACCTCAGTTATCTCCTTGATGCTTGCTCCGCTCTTCCTGACCTGTTCCTTCATCTTTTCCGCAAGCTCTATGCCAGAGATGAAGGCGTATCCGGGGTAATTCTCAATACCTGGGGATGTTGCTTGTGCGCCTCCTAGGACCTTAGACTCGAGAAGTATTGTCTTAAGTCCAAATCTTGAGCCATAGATGGCGGATGTCATACCTGCAGGTCCTCCACCTACGACAATGAGTTCCCAGGTCAAGTCTTCGGTCATATTGGTCCTCCATTCAATGGAGCTTGGCGCAAGTCAACCCAACTCTACTCCTCTAATTAAGACTTCTTTGGCGGTCCTCATTCAAAGATGCCGGTCAGAATCTCGGTGGTTTCTAGGCCCACAGGTGTCCAAGCATCTCGACTCCGGGGTTTTATCAGGTCATTGATTCTGCTAAAAGGCACTTCTCTTATTGGCATGCTTGGACGTTTCTGGAGAAAAGCGGCTTTCCTGAAGCGTTCAGGTTCATAGCGATAGACCTGTCCTGGTCCAATAACAAGAACCAAATTCACCATGTCCAAACCCTCCCAAATCCATGCAGTGTCATTGAAGGATTCTATCACCAGTATATCGGTTCCATCCTCAACCCGAGAAAAAGCAGAACTCACGTAGCTCTCCAAGTTTTCGCTCTCATATTGTTGGATTTCCTCCAATGAATTGACTGATCGCTTCTCAATGCCCTCGATTAGATGCTCCAATTGCTCCTTGGTTAAGAGAAGGTCACCCTGCCCTATTAGCTGTTCTGCAACTAGGGCCATAGAACGAACTCGGTTAGCTTCAGGCCAGCTGAAACGTTGTAGAGCAATAACTGAGTCAGGCCCCGCGAGGCTCAGTGTACTTGGTAGAATGGCCAGTGGCTTTTTCGATGCAGTCGGTACATATAGTCTGTGAATCGGATTCAGAAGGTAGTCATCAATCTGTGAGTTAATCTTTGCCTTGATGGTTGCAAGGTCTTCAGAGATCAATCGTTTCTTTTCAATACAGTACTGTGTATGTGCAAACCTTTGCCAATAGTTGTGCGCACTTATTGGCTTGAAGTATTCAATGGATTTGCTGTAATGACTAATCTCGTCAATCAGCAGACCTGCGAATGTAGTCTTTCCAGAGTCGAATGAGCTCATGCCCACTAGCAGGATTCGCATTGACATTGCTGTGGTTCTCCACAAAAAGAATAGAGAAGGAGCCCGTGGGCTCCTAATTGTTTCTAGAGTGTCTACATCATGCCGGGCATTCCGCCCATGCCACCCATGCCGCCCATGCCACCTGGTGGACCCTCGGCGCCCGGTGGTGGACCTGCCTTGGCAGCTATCACGTCGTCAATCCTGAGGATCATTTGTGCAGCCTCAGCAGCAGAACGGATTGCCTGGCTCTTGACTCGCGATGGTTCAATGACTCCAGATTTCATCATGTCAACTGACTTGCCCTTAAACACATCAACGCCATACCAGAGTCCAGTTACCTTTGAGTGGTCCTTCTTGAGGTCAGCAATAATGTCGATCGGATCATGACCCCCATTCTCAGCAAGAGTCTTAGGTATGACTCTCAGGGATTCGGCGAAAGCCTCAATCGCTAATTGTTCACGTCCCTTGACCTTGTCCGCGTAGATTTCCAAACGCTTTGAGATCTCTGACTCAGTGGAACCTCCGCCTGCGACGTATGTGCCGTCCTCAACAACGTTTCTAACAACGCATAGAGCATCATGCAGTGCCCTATCTGCCTCATCCACAACGTGCTCTGTCCCGCCTCTGATGACTATTGATACAGCCTTGGGATCTTTGCAGTTTCTGACATAGACAAGCTTGTCATCACCAATCCTTACCTCCTCAACAAGACCTGCCTGACCTAAGTTCTCAGCCGACAGCTCATTCAAGTTGGAAGCAATCTGTCCGCCTGTAGCTTTTGCAAGCTTCTCCAGAGTGCTCTTCTTGGCTCTCCGAATTGACATCACACCTGCCTTAGCTAGGTAGTGTTGAGCCACGTCATCTATGCCCTTCTGACAGACGAGTACAGTTGCACCTGAATCAATGACCTTATCGACCATGGCCTTTAGCATGCGCTCTTCCTCATCCAGAAATGCCTTGATCTGGTCTGGGCTGTCAATCTTGATCTCTGCATCGAACTCGGTCTTCTCAACCTCAATAGCTGCATTGACTAGAGCAATTTTGGCCTTCTCAATCTTTCTGGGCATTGCCGCATGAATGACCTCCTTGTCGATCACCATGCCGTTCACGAGCTCGGTTTCGAAGAGACTCTTGCCCTGCTTCTTGATAATCTCAATCATGTCAACATCAGCAGTGATTTTGCCATTGTTATCTTCAGCAATCTGCAGAACAGCGTCAACTGCAATCTTGGCGAAGTGACTTTTAGAACCAGAAATTGATTTGCTGTTCATTGAAGTTTCAGCGATTTCAGTCAGGACCTTCTTGTCCATTCCTGTCATTGAGACCGAAATCTCTTTGAGAATCCTTGTTGCCTCTTCAGCAGCCTTCTGATAACCGCTCACAAGAATGGTTGGATGGATCTTCTTCTCAAGCAAGTCCTGAGCTCTCTTGAGGAGCTCTCCAGCAATCACAACTGAGGTGGTTGTACCGTCACCGGTCTCTTGGTCTTGGCTCTTTGCAACCTCAACAAGCATCTTTGCAGCAGGATGTTGCACGTCAATCTCCTTCAGGATTGATGCGCCGTCGTTGGTGATTGTTACGTCTCCCAACGAATCGACAAGCATCTTGTCCATGCCGCGAGGCCCAAGAGTGGACTTCACAGCATCAGAGATGACAATGCCTGCCATGATGTTGTTGCCCTGTGCTGACTTTCCTCGGGTACGAGATGTACCTTCCTTGAGGATAAGCACTGGTGTTCCAGACATCTGTGCCATTTTACTTTCCTCTAATAATTGTTTAAATGATAAAAGTGTACATACACTTCGTATGCACTTCTGCTATGAATGCCCCTAAACTTCGTATAAAAACTTTCCCAAATGTGAATATGATAAACAGAAAAACCCAATTGTAATTTGAAGCATTTCCTCATGAGGAAAGCCAAAGGGTGTCCACAATTCACCGTGGATTGATTCTAGTAATCCCACTTGTAATCATTGTACTTGCAGGATTTGCTGTTATAGCCTACAACTGCTTGGGTATTGGACTGATTGATGAATGCGGTTTCTGCTATATCAGTGAGATACAGGATACAAACGGGAATGAATCATCCACAGTGGATTTCCATGATGTGAGCTTCACCTTTCTGCATTACAATCTCCCAATGTATTATGACGAAAATGGAACGGCTTACACATTGGTTGATGCTCCGAATACCGCTCATTTCATGTTGATGTACTCAGATGATAAGGTGGAGTACTTGAGCCTCAGTATGGAAGGTTATGTCCCTCTTCGTCCCAACTCTCCATTGCGTCCGATATTGGGCAACCATACCTCGCCAAGAGCTGATGTAGCTACTGCTTTCGCACCAGATTTACACTTCAAATGAGTCCTTTTGGTTTCAGTCTAGATCTCACGCACTAAAGGCACCCTTCCTAAATACCAATGGACCCGCATGCCAGATCTCCATACTCCCCTTCACATCTAGGATCTCTTCGAGCACTCCTTTGCCTCGTGGGAAAACACCCCACGAGGCAAAGATGATAAGTGAGAGCCATTATCACAAGCCATTCAGATGCTCCCAAGAATTGAGGAGGTTAATGATTGGACATCACATTCAACATAGGTGGTGAAGCTGGTCAGGGAATAGACACTATTGGAGACTTGCTTACCCAAGTATTCGTTCAGTCCGGCTTCTACACATTCACAATAAAGGACTTCATGTCCAGAATTCGGGGCGGGTACAACTTTAGCCAGATCAGAGTGTCTGATAGTCCTATACATGCTCCAATTGATGATATTGATCTCATAGTTGCCCTCTCTCATGATGCCATTGTTGGAAAGCGCAATCAGCTTGTAGATGGAGGTGTCATTATCTTTGATGACACCATCAAGACCGAAGAGATTGATGCCTGCCACTATCCTGCTCCACTTCAAAAGACTGCAACGGAGGTTGGTGGCAACATTAGGATGATGAATGCAGCCGCGCTTGGTGCTGTCCTGGCTGTCACTAGTTTTCCCTTTAATCTGGCTGAAACGGCACTTAACGAGATCTTTCTGAGAAAGGGTCGCAAGGTAGTCGATGCTAATGTTGAGGTAGCTAAGGCGCTTTATAATTTGACAAAGGAGAATTGGATTGGGACCTGTGCTCATGATATGAGCACCGTCAAGATGGGGCCATGTAAAGACCGCTTAATTCTCACTGGAAATCGTGCAATTGCATTGGGGGCTATGGCGGCGAATCTCAAATGGATATCATCATACCCAATGAGCCCCTCCACGGCATGCTTCCAAGATATTGTTAGCAACGCCCAACGCTTGAAAATCGGTTCCCTCCAGACTGAAGATGAGATTGCGTCCTTGGCTACGGCGATAGGCGCCTCATTCGCCGGGGCACGCAGTATGGTGACCACTTCAGGGGGCGGGTTTTCTTTGATGGTAGAAGGCCTCGGATTGGCTGCAATGACCGAAACCCCAATTGTAATCTACAATGCTCAGCGTCCTGGACCGAGCACAGGTTTGCCCACGCGAACAGAACAGGGCGACCTACTATTCATGTTGACTGCAAGTCAGGGTGAGTTCCCACGGATTATGCTTGCACCCAAGGACCCAATAGAAGCCTTCGATGTAGCAACAAGAGCATTCAATCTTGCTGACAAATTCCAAGTGCCTGTCATGATTCTGGGCGACCAGTACTTTTCGGACTCTGTCAAGAATGTTCCGCGGATTGATGCAGGCAAGGTAGAGATAGACAGGGGCAAAAGAGCATCTACCATGGCATCAGAACCTTATGAGCGATTCAAGCTTACAGAAGACGGGGTATCCCCAATTGCATTCCCCGGCGACCAAGGGAAGTTCGTCGTTGCCTCAGGGAATGTGCATCTTGAGAATGGGCACATTACAGAAGATCCAGATATCCGCAATTCTATGGTCGAGAAATTCATGAGAAAGATTCCACAGATTCTGAAGACACTCAATCCCCCCCAGGTGTTCGGCGGCAGGGGCGCAGAAACTACTCTGTTAACTTGGGGATCTACTTGGGGGGCGGCCTACGAAGCAGTGAAGGTTCTCGCGGATAAGGGAGTATCTATCAATTTGCTGCATTTTTGTGATCTATTCCCTCTAAAGACTCATATTCTGACAGAGGTATTCAGCGAAGCCAAAGGGGTGGTTGCTGTTGAACAGAATGCAACCTCCCAGTTTGCAAAACTAGTTTTGATGGAAACTGGACTCACAGTAGACAAACGTGTCAACAAGTACGATGGGAGGCCAATGACACCACGGTTCATTATGGATCGTCTTAAGGAGGGTGGAATCTCATGATCACAAAAGAGCAACTTGAAGGTCCGCAGAAGATTACGTGGTGTACTGGATGTGGCAATTTTGGTATTCTCGCTTCTCTGAAGAACGCCGTAGGTGAACTGGGAGTTCCTCAGAATCAATTTGTAATAGTTTCTGGTATTGGCTGCGGCAGCAAGATACCTCATTATATCAACCTGAACGCTATCCATACACTGCATGGCAGGGCGATAGCGGTTGCTCAGGGTATCCATCTCGCCAATTTGGATCTTCAGGTCTTGGTTCATGTTGGCGATGGAGATACTTTAGGAGAGGGTCTTGGTCATCTCATGCACGCAGCTAGACGCAATGTGAACCTCTCAGTGTTTATCCACAACAATGGTGTAATGGGACTAACAAAGGGTCAATTCTCTCCATCCGCACCAAGAGGATATGTATCGAGCACATCTCCACCTGAAGCTGGCGCTCCCATGAATCCAGTCAATGTAGTTGCATATGCTTTGACTGCCGGAGCTACATTCGTGGCAAGAGGATTCTCAGGCGATCAGAAAGGCCTGGTGGCATTGATGAGAAAAGCCATGAAACACAAAGGATTTGCTCTGGTTGATATTTTGCAGCCGTGTCAGACATGGAATAGGCAGCTCAATTGGAAATTCTACAATGAGCATACCTATTCATTGCAGGAAAATGGACACGACATCAATAGCAGGATAGCGGCTATCGAGAAAGCGTTCAGTAACGGTGATAAGATACCAACTGGAGTGTTCTATGAGGAGAAAGCTCCCACACTTGCAGAGAGTTTGGCGTTGCCTCCAGATGGCCGTCTGCGTGACCATCAGACTGACATTAAAGCGGTTCAGGCTATTATTGATGAGCTTATCCTTTAGAATTTCAAAGCAAAAGCTGTGGTTTCGAATGACGAAGACTCGCACTGAGAAGGACGTTCTAGGCGAACTGGAAGTTCCCATTGATGCATACTGGGGAATTAGTACTCAACGTGCGCTGACCAATTTCAAGATAAGTGGTCGCCGTTTGCCTGAAAACTTCATCTTGGCCTTGGCAACGGTGAAGAAAGCCTGTCTATTAGCGAACATGGACCTGGGAATGATTCCAACTGAACTTGGAAACCCAATTCAGAAGGCTGTGGATGAAATTCTCAAAGATAGAAAGATGTTGGACCAGTTTCCAATCGATGTATTTCAGACCGGCTCGGGAACCCAGACGAACATGAACATGAATGAGGTACTGGCCAACAGGGCTAATGAGATTCTGGGGCAGCCTCGAGGAAAGAAAGCACCTGTTCATCCAAATGATCATGTCAACTTAGGTCAGTCCTCAAATGATGTCATACCAACAACCATGCATATTGCCGCCCTCGAGCTAATAATAAACGAGCTAATGCCTTCGCTTGAGAAATTAATTCTGGGTTTGGATGAAAAGGTGACCGAATTTCGTGAGATTGTGAAAGTTGGTCGCACACATCTTCAAGATGCAGTACCCATACCCTTGTCAATGGAGTTCGATGTCTATAAGACACAAATGGTCAATAACATGGCTGATTTGCAGGCGGCTCGCGATGAGCTTGTTGTTGTGCCCATTGGAGGGACCGCACTAGGGACTGGTATAAACGCTCCTAAGGGATTCGCTGAAAAGGTCGCAACGTATCTCAGTAAATTCACAAGCCTCCCCATTCGAACGCAATCGGTGAAAGCTGAAGGCATCTCATCTCATCGTGCCATGGTGCGGTTGAGTTCAAGCCTGAGGCTTCTGGCCCTCTCATGTATCAAGATGGCCAATGACATTAGATGGATGGGCAGTGGTCCTCGTGCAGGACTCGGGGAACTCATCCTTCCTCAGAACGAGCCTGGCTCTTCCATTATGCCTGGGAAGATCAATCCAACTCAGTCAGAGGCTTTGATACAGGTATGCGCACAAGTGATTGGCCATGATGCAGTGGTTTCATTCGCAGAGAGTCATGGGAGCATCTTGGACCTGAATATGTCTAAGCCTGTCATCATTGTCAACATACTTGATGCAATTACTATTCTCTCAAATGGCATTCAGTCGTTCAGGTTACATTGCCTTTCAGGACTCAAGGCTAATGAAAGTGTGATCAAGAGCCAACTTGAGCGAAGTTTGATGATTGTAACAGGACTGACACCAGTGATTGGGTATGATAAAGCCGGAGAAGTTGCAAGAAGAGCTTACGAAACTGGACAGACTGTCCGAGAGACCATCGAAGAGATGAGAATCGAGATAGAAGGTGATCTTGATGACCTTCTTGATTCTAGGAAGATGGTATGATACTGGAGGTTTTAAAGACGAATCACAGTCATGATGTCCTGGTTGTTGGCGCTGGTCTATCAGGCCTGCGTGTGGCTATCGAACTAACTGATCAATACGATGTAGCAGTCCTGACAAAGGTACATCCATTGAGATCACATTCTGTAGCTGCGCAGGGGGGTATTAATGCCTCACTGAACCCCGAGGACTCATGGGAGTCACATGCTTTTGACACCGTCAAGGGTTCGGACTATTTGGCTGACCAAGATGTAGTCGAAGTGATGACCAAAGAAGCCTCGCGTGCTGTGATTGAGAATGAACAGTGGGGTACTGCATTTTCAAGGACCGAAGATGGGAGAATAGCTCAGCGTCCTTTTGGAGGGGCTGCCTATCCTCGCACCTGTTATGCTGCGGATAAGACAGGCCACAATCTTCTTCATACAACCTTTGAGCAAGCCCTCCGAAAGGGTGTGAACTTCTATCAAGAGTGGTTTGTCACTTCTCTTGTAAAGTCAGAGAAGCGTGTTTGTGGAGTAACCGCTTTTGAGATAGCCTCAGGCGAGATACACGGTTTCACAGCAAAAGCTGTAGTTCTTGCCACAGGTGGTTTCGGTCGCGTTTACGGTCATTCCACCAATGCTCTCATCAACACAGGTGATGGCGCTGCCATGGCATTGCGTGCAGGAGTCCCGCTTAAGGACATGGAGTTTGTGCAGTTTCATCCCACAACGTTAGTGCCATCAAGCATTCTCATCACAGAGGGAGCGCGAGGCGAGGGTGGCTATCTTGTGAACAAAGAATACAAACGATTCATGGACGCGTACGCATCAAAAGACATGGAACTCGCGCCACGTGATATTGTTGCAAGAGCTATCCAGACTGAGATTAATGAAGGCAGGGGATTTGATGATTATTATGTCCACCTTGATTTGAGGCACTTAGGTAAGACGAAGATTCTGGAACGCCTGCCTGGAATACGAGAGATATCTATGTTTTTTGCCGACGTTGACCCCATTGAGGAACCCATACCAGTACGTCCTGGCCAACACTATTCAATGGGCGGCATTCATTGTGACAAGGATGGAGTGACTCCCCTGAGTGGTCTTTTTGCTGTGGGCGAAACCGCCTGCATGAGTGTTCATGGAGCGAACCGTCTTGGAGGCAACTCACTATTAGAGACACTTGTATTTGGAAGATTGGTGGGTCAGAAGGTTGGCGAGTATGTTTCTGGTTCAGGAGATGTCGATGAATGTACTGTGGATGATGCTGCCTTTGCTATGCGTGAGAAGATTCAATCCATCCTTCTGAGAGAATCAGGAGAATCTCATGCTGAAATCAAGGAAGAGTTGGGCAGAATAATGGACAATGAAGTCGGAGTATTTAGAGACCAAGCGACCTTGGAATCAGCTCTCAAAGCGATTCGGTTTTTAAGAGAACGCTATGAGAACATCGCATTACCAAGATGTGACACTAAATTCAACTACTCGCTAATCCGCGCACTTGAGTTAGAGAATCTGCTTTGCCTAGCCGAGGTCATAACCATGACCGCTCTCATGAGGCGAGAGAGTCGGGGCGCACACTGGCGATTAGACTATGGTACTCGTGACGATGAAAATTTCTTGAAACACTCATTGGTCACCTTGGTTGACGACTACTTGAAAACAGAATACATCGATGTCGACCTCGGCCAGTTTGAAGTAATGGAGAGGAAGTATTGATGCTATTCAGAGTGGCACGCAGTCATAAAGGAAAAGAGATCACCCATTACGACCTCTACAAGGTCGATGCCCGCAAAGGGATGACAGTTTTGGATGCGCTCTTTCAGATTCAGGACTATATGGACGAGTCTCTTGCATTCAGATATTCATGCAGAGGAGCGGTATGTGGGAGCTGTGCGATGCTCGCCGACAAAGTACCAATTCTTGCGTGCAGGACTCAGGTGAGTTCTTTGAAAGAAGTGTCCTCAAAGCTCAAGCCCTTTACCGCACTGACTGATACCCCTCTCGGTTGGAATGCAGAAACTGAGATTTTGCTCGAACCATTACCGAATCTCCCAATCCTAAAGGATTTGGTCATTGATATGACAAGATTCTATGATGCACTAGAATCTTTGAAGCTCTGGGCGGAACCCGCCAAAGGAGAAGAATCACGGATACAGAGTCCAGCAGAACGGAAAAAGATTGAACGCTATGTGGACTGCATAATGTGCGCTCTTTGCTTTGGATCTTGTCCCGTCAATGCTGAAAAGGAGGAGTATCTTGGACCAGCTGCATTAACGAAGGCATGGAGATTCTACGAAGACTCCCGCGTTCAGGATCCAAAAACCTACCTCGAATCTGCAAACGTCCCTGCAGGCTCGCCACTTTGCGACTTAATCTACAACTGCGTCAAGGTATGTCCGAAAGGAGTGGCGCCGGGAGGGGCAATCAGAAAGATGAAAGAGCTATAAACCTAGCTTCTGATTAATTAATCATCAGCCACTATGCTCCACCTAGCTGTTTCGTCCGATTCATCGCTTCTGCATAATCCTCAGACGCGCCGTCAAAGAATGCCGCATCGTTTACCTTTGAGTGATAGAGCTTCCCGGCAGATGTGGGTTTGATTTCTGGATACTCGCCTCTTTTTGGAAAATAGGCTAATATTCTAATCACAACATACAGGAGTCCGAGTGCAAGGAATGCAGCCACCAAGATTTCTGGGATCATCACATTTCGCTCCATCAGGTTACTTGAAGTGACCGTCTAATGATATGCATTTTATGCTTAAGCATCTTTGGGCACTAGGCATTTCGTGCCATCCTGAGAAGAATTGCTACCTGTCCAGCATGATGAGTTACATGGTATCCAGCAATTATTCGTAGGATCATTTCAAGTGATCCTCGTTTCAGTAGGGATGGAGGAGGCAGGTTCATTTCTTCATCCAAATCCTCATCTGTTAACTTTGTGCATAGCTCTCTAAAGGTCTGGTATACAGCGCGAACATGCAACTTCAATCTTCCCTCTACTGAATCCGAATCTTCTTCTTCCTGCTGTGCCAGTGTGATGCCTAGAAGATTAGCTATCTCACTGCATACCAGCATCAAGACAATAGTCGCATGATATACAACTTCCGAAGCTGAAGGACCTTCTTCTGCTGGAGTCCACTCCAGCTCTTCATCGGTGCCTCGAATCTGTGTGATGAGCCAGTTGCGTGCGCCCAATCCTAACCTCAGCAAATCGCCCTGTATTCCAGATAGCTCATTATTCATCTTACCAAAACCAAGGTGCCTTTGAAAGACCTCCATAAGTAGAGACCTATGTGCGAAAAATCGTCAAGCCTGACTAATGAGTGATGCCCTTTGCCATGAATGAATTATTATACGCATTTGACTTAGCAGGGCGCGCAGTCAGGAGATGGGAGAAGTGCGTTCCATCTTTTGCACCAGAGGAGGCTTTCTTAGTTGGTCCGAGCTCGAACATTGATTCTTCTTGTTCCTATTCTATTACTCAGCAGCGCAATTGTTATTCATGAACCAACAATGATGCTGGGTCATTTTCAACCTGGAATTGGTATCGTAGATGGAGCTCTACCATCAGAAGGTGTCTCTGAATATACAGGCGTTGGTGCATCTTTCAATGTAGACTTCATGGGGATATTTGCCAATGGGACTTCATGGAGTGATTCCTCTACCAGTCTTGCAGAAGATCTAAGTCCAGGCACTTCCTTTTCTGCTGCTAACGGGAGTGCATCGGTTGAATGGACTGCATATGTCTTGATTTCTCCTCCTTACAATATAAGCTCGGTCAATCTTACGCTGACAAATATACCAACTGCTTGGGTACTTTCTGATGTTCATGATCCCAGTCAGGTTTCCCGTTATCCAAGCAGTGGGGTGGATGCTACCTCAGGAGAAGTGAATGTTTCTTCCTCCATCATTGACATATTTGGCATATGGATCTTCTCTTTCACCGACAGCAATGGTGCAGAAGATCTTGAATGCGGTATAGATGCAGGAGGATATACTACTACTCGTTCATACCAGGCAGGAGACTCGGCCAGCTTCAGAGGGACTGCTCCTGTCACTACAGGTTCACGAATGCGTCTCTATCTTACTGATCCTCTGGGAGTCACTCAATACGTGGATGATCAGACTCAATCAGGAACGCACTTTGAATGGACTGGAATCAGCATTCAGAGTGATTGGCCTGCTGGAGTTTGGTATGCAGATGTAGAATTCAATAATACTGGAGGTGCCAATCCGACATTTGTTGGCAAGTATCAGAGAAGTTTCATCGTAAAACATGACACAAGTCTGAGCCTCAAGACCCCCGGTGATGCCGTTGGAGACAACCTCACGTTAAAGACAATGGGCGACCTTCTTTATATTTCAGTTGATTTGCTGGACGACGACAATAGTCAACTGGTTCCTGGCGCTGCGGTGACTCTGAATTGGACCGACCATGGCACACCCGTAATTCATAGCATGGCTGACTATGGTAATGGGACCTATGGGATTGTGCTTAATACAACGGACTTGGAGTTTGCCGGACAATGGCAAATCAACATTGATGCCTCCCATGACCACTACACTGCCTCTCCCACTTTGTTACTTGACCTTGATTTGTACAATCCAACAGAGCTGACCTACAAATCTGTCTATTCTACCCCAATTGGATATGACTTCACGGCAACATTGGAATTTCACGATTTATACACCGGGATGCCCATTACTGGTGCAAGCATTGCATTTGCTAATGGTACACCCGTGAATGTCGTGAGTGAGGCAAATGGTGAGTATAACATCACAGTAGCAAGTAGCACACTAGCAGCCGGAGAACACTGGTATGTGTTCAATGCAACCAAGACTGCCTCGTATGTTCAAATGGCTTCGGTGAATGTGACTTTTATTCTCAGAGCTCACCTAGCAGCTGCCACTGTCAGCGGCAACCTCACAATACCGTTTGGATTCAACACCTCCCTACCGGTTGTTCTAGTAGACTTGGACACGGGACTAAGTGTAGGGATTGGGGATGTTTCATCATTCTCCTTTGCAAGTAGCTATGGAACTCAGAACTACGTTTCTCCAACAAGCTTTGATGCAATTCTCGACACTGAGTCCTGGAATGTAGGACACGTTTCTGTCACCCTCGTTGTCACTATGTCTTCAAGTGTTTACAACGCTCCATCAGATTACACATTTAACATAACAGTGAGAAAACACTATACACTCATCAACATCAACGGGAATCTCACAAGGCCCCAAGACTTAGACACTCCACTGACAGTTATTCTCATAGACATGGACACAGGGGGGCATCTCAGTATCGGGGATGTTAGTGATTTTGTCTTCACATCATCTTATGGAACAGAATTCTTCAGTT
>LRSK01000193.1 GCA_001563325.1 Candidatus Thorarchaeota archaeon SMTZ1-83 | reverse complement strand
CAGTCGAGAAGCATTCGTGGACTTGCTAGAACCCTCATGAAGATCAAGAGACCAGTTGAGGGGGGCAAGTTCAGAGGAATACCGAGGTCAGCTGCGTATCTATTTGCCTTCATGATTCGTGCATCTCAGAAGCTCCGATCAGGAAATCCATCTCTCCCAGGAAGATTTGGGCGGATAACAGACATCTTAGTGAACTTCGATGTGGACTTCTCTCAAGCCTTCCTTGACGGTCGCGTCTACGAGGGTCTGGATCATGCTGATGCTTTGATGCGTGCTGAGTGTCCGATGATACTACTCCACGCAAACTGGTTGAGGCATCCTGACTATGGTCTCGTAGGTGCAATGGACGATGATGATGCGGCACGGGCGCAAGAAATCGCTCCGGAGATGCATTTCAAGAGAATCGATTCTGACCACGTAATCCACTCCGACAATCCGGAACTGTTCGTGGAAGAAGTTGAAGAATTCGCAGCGAAGCTCTCTTGATTATCTGGTTGGCGGTCAATCAGATGATGCCCCTACTGATATCGCTGGATACTCAAGACTTATGAAGAACCTTCAAAGAAGCTATTAGAACATGCCAGAGGAAGAAGTGATTTCCGCAAGCTATAGCTGGAAGCGTGACCCACTCCTCTTGGCATATAGCATCATGATGTTCTTGCCAATCTTGTTGGTCTTTCTTTTCTATAACTACTACGATCTCGTTTTCCTTGTATACGCTGGGGGGATTCTCTTTATAATCAGTTTCATAATCATCTGGATGGCGGGAGGCGAATTCCGGATGAGGGGCGGTGCTCCAGAAGGAGAGAGCATTGTGCATACCACAGTCCTTGTTGACAGCGGAGTCTATTCTGTAGTCCGCCATTCATGCTGATTGTGTTGTCGTTTGTGCTGATGTCTCAACATTGGCTCAGTGTCTTATCCGGGGTCGGAGGATGTGTCTTGTTCTATTTTGACGTGCGTAGAGAGGAACAGAACAACATAGCGAAGTTTGGTGACGAGTACCGCCGCTATATGCAAGAGGTTCCTGGGCTGAATATTCTGATTGGCGTTTTCCGGCTATTGCGACGCAGAAGAAACAAACCCTAGCAAAGCGGTAACGATTCTGGCGCAATTGGAATAGCCTATATTGCGTCCGGGCGAAATGCATCCCATGATTGACAAGACTAAGATCAAGACCGAGGCAGACGTCAGAAAGGCCCTAGAAGGACGGAGCGAGTTCGAGAAAGACGTCTATGCGGCCACTTTCAAGATTCCTCGAGGAATGGTCAGCACATACGGAAGAATTGCCAAGAAGATTGGACGACCGCGGGCTGTCCGGGCCGTCGCTAGCGCGTTGCGCAAGAACCCGCTTCATCCGGTAGTGCCCTGTCATCGGGTCGTCAAGGCTGATGGCGGCTTCGGGGGCGACCCCAAGAGGGCAGCGGGCAGAAGGAAGAGTGTGAAGGAAGAGGGCATACCAGTTGAAGATGGCAAGGTGCTGATGAGCAAGGACATCGTCTACTGAGCAGTCTATCCATCTTCTTGATTCGCCAGTCGAATTTCCGAACAAAGAGAAGCGTGTCTTTCTCTCTCCGCAGCAGTCCTCCGCTACCTAGCGGAACGTCCATCAACTTTATCCGATTTGACGAGAATACCAATTGTCCTTCTGGGAGGTGAGAAAATGGAAGTCAAGAAACGTGATGGTTCAACGGAGGTATTCATGACAGAGAAGGTAGTTGTCAGTGCAGTCAAGAGTGGGGCCTCGCCTGAGGTTGCACGGGAGATAGCGAGTTCACTGTCTGCTCGTACGGAGAAGACAATGGAGAGCTCTGAGATTCGTGAGTACGTACTGACAGAACTCAGGTCAAAGGGTGCAGCTTCAGCAGCAGACAGCTGGGAGTCGTACGATCGAGAGCACAAGAAGAGAAGTTAGATTCTGATCTAATCTAGCAGGCGACTTAGGTCCTTTCTTGCCGCAGAGGTCGCATGCTATTTCATAGTATAACACGAACGCATGGAAAAGGCGATTCGAGCTGTCCACACAAGCTTCTTCGAAACTTCTTCCTCCCTAGGATGAAATGAGGGAATCCAGGAGGTTCTTGAGTTTGACCCCTGAGGTGGCCGGGATATACCACCACTTCAGCAGGCCAGTGCTCTTTCTTACATGAACCCATTGAGATGGTGCGAATAGATAGTAGAGATTGAACCACCAAGGAGGCGGCCTGAGGTCTGCGGAGATAATACTGGGACCTGGTATTCTGATTCGGAGGAGTCTGCCATGTCTTATTAGAACGCCCTTTTCAGTAACAATCACGTGAGCTGGGACCCCAAGACCATAAGGTATTGTAAGGACAATCAGCGGGACAAGAACGATTAGAATTGCTGCAGCGGCGGCCAATGTAGGGTCAGTGTAGGCCATCAACACGAAGATTGGGCTCATGATCATAATTGGCATTATTGTCGCAACGGCAATCAGGGAACGATCATATGGTGGAGTGTCCTCGAAGAGGAAACGTGTGTTGCCGGCCATTACACTCTTCACATCGCTGCTTGATCCATCTCGTGTTCTGCATCTTCATATAAGTGACATCGATTGCGGAGTAAGACCACGACTTTGATATGAGCGATTTAATATTCTTTGCAAAGTGAATCCCTTGCCTGGCTACTCCATTGATTATGACTCGATATCTAAGATCTATGACCAAGTCCGCGCTGGCGAACCTGAGATGATTCTCCACTTGCTCGAGACATCTGTTCCACAAGCGGGTTCAAGGGTTCTTGATGTTGGCTGTGGGACTGGTAACAATACACTGCTATTCAAGAGGGCGGTAGATGCCCAAGTCTTTGGACTGGACCCCTCTCTCGGAATGTTGGAAGAGGCACTGGCAAAGGCACCAGACATTGACTTTGTTCAAGGCACCACTGAGTCTATGCCTTTCCCAGCAAACCATTTCGATATGTTGTTCATGACAGAGGTTGTGCATCATTTTCCAAGCCTTGAGCCTGCAATGATGGAAACACTCCGTGTCCTAAAGATTGGGGCCTATCTCTGCATCGTCACCCAGTCCCATAGACAGATTGAGCAGAGAATGACGTCACGCTTCTTTCCGGCCACAGTTGATGTCGACAAGGCTAGGTACCCGGACATCCCGGTCATCGAGTCGGCCATGCTTGAGGCAGGATTCAGTGAAATAACGTCCAAATCGTACAGGTTTGCGCCAATAATCCTGGGACCTGAGTATCTCGAAACAGTTTCCAGAAAGGGCTACTCCATGCTACACAAGATTGGTGATGATGCCTATCAGAAAGGCCTAGAGTCACTCAGGCTTGCCTATGAAAGGCGTGAGCAACTAGACTACGCGGCAGGATATACATTTGTATGGGGCGCAAAGACATAGAAGTCGCAACGAATCTCTCCAAAGCTTTATCATTCGTGCAGTCGGTGTTTCCAGAGCCTTCCCGGTCACTGATGGCTGGAGACCACATCAAGTTGATTTCCAATATAGTTCGGAGACTCGTAGTGCCCATAGCTAGCCGTATCATGGGCTTTGAAAGATCGTTATCGAAGATGCCCAACGCGATTCATCCCGATACTTCCTCTCCGACTAGATTCGAGATACCCATTCAAGGCTTGGTCTTCATTGGGGATGGAATCGTGCCAATGAACGCGCTAGCCCGGCGTGGAAGAGAGATGTCGCCACGGGTAGTTATCTCTATGATGAAGAACATGCGAGAATCAGTCAGCTCCGTTTCTCAGAACGCGCAGAGTCCGAGGACCGTTGTGGATGACCAGTTTCTGCGGCAGATTGTCGAATTCGCCATTCATCTTGGTGTGAATCCCATCGGATTTGCCAAGCTTCCAAGGAATCTCATATTCAAGAGCATGGCTGTGGCTTACGACAATGCAATAGTCTTGGCCATGGAGATGGATGAGGACAAAATCGCTGCAGCTCCAAGCCCAGAGACCATGGTCATGATCATGAATACATACAATGACCTCGGTATCGCGGCGAACAAGATTGCCCAGTTCCTTCGGACCAAAGGCTATGGGGCACAAGCTGGTCATCCGCTTGGTGGAATACTCCTCTATCCACCCCTTGCCCAAATGGCTGGCATTGGATGGTATGGACGCCATGGGATGATAATTACTCCCGAGTTTGGGTCCCGCGTAAGGCTTGCAGCTGTCGTCACCAGTATCCAGAATCTGCCCTTTAGCCAGACCAACGAACATTCTTGGATTGCTGACTACTGCGATGCATGCAACAAATGTGTGAGATACTGCCCTACGAGTGCCATTCTCAAGGAGCCCGAAGAACATCCAGACGGACGCAAGACACAAATCATCTCAAAGAAGTGCTTTCCCTACTTCATGGAGAACTATGGTTGCACTGTGTGCATCAGGGTCTGTCCCTTTAGCAAGAAGTCCTATTCAGAAATCAAGGACTCATTCCTCGGCTAGAAGACCACCGTTATCTCAATCCTACATACATCTTGCACTTCAAACCGGAACATGGTACGCACAGTGAGTGTTGCCTTACCCGGTCTGTGCGCTTTGAAATACCATTTTCCTCTCTCTGCATCGCCTCCAGTCCATCCCGGCTTCATTCGCTCTGGGTACAAGTATTCGGTTTCTGTCCTCTCATGTGTGAAGACTGTCGTATCATCAATCTCGAACTCTGCGTCCTCGCCAACAGAGCCGTGTCTGCTGAACTCACAATAGAAGACTTCTCCTACCTCGACAGTGACCTGGGATCCTCCAACGGCGCAGACTATTCTTCTCAGTTCTTGGTTCTTCGGTTTCATACTAATCACCCTGTCGGCTCCTGAACGATTCGTTTTCTTCCTTTGTACCATCTGCGGCCAAAGAAGATGACGACTACTCCTGCAACTCCAAGAATAGCAGCAATTAGCAGGAATGGAGGTTGCCATGCGCGAGGTAGGACCAACGGCATACCTGAATGCCACTGTGCGAAGATCACGTCTATGATGTCACTCCCCGCAAAATTGACAAGCATCTGCATTAGCTTCATGGTGCCGTTGGTCTTCTCGTAAATCATCTCCATGTGTATACTGATGGGAAAGAGCGCCATTACAAATGTCGCATCAATGATTGTGCCCCACTCATCTTCTGTATCCATAATCGTGGCCTCTTCGAAGAAGCTGAAGTTACTCATCTCAGATGTGAATTCCCAGTCTCCAGTCGGCACGGCAATCATGAACATGTCTTCCATGATCACCTCCGAATCATTCAGTCGAATTAGAGTGCAATTGGATCTGGGCATTTGCGAAGACTCGTTTATGATGCTAGGAATCG
>LRSK01000192.1 GCA_001563325.1 Candidatus Thorarchaeota archaeon SMTZ1-83 | reverse complement strand
GTCTATCTAATCATGAGACCCCGGACTCCGCGGGCTACAGCTGATACTGAGAGCGAGCCGCAGAAGGAAGCGACTGATAACGAGGAGGATGAAGGACAAGAACCGGGCCCAGAAGTCAGGCCCGGTCGTCTGCAACGTCTTGTTGACGCCGTGACAGGGTACCTAGACTTGCGTAATTTCCTCGTAAGTGTAGCCGTTGTCTTGGTATTCATTGCCGCCGTGATGTTTCCCTTTGTTGTGGCTCAGCCTCACTTCTGGTCATACATGCGTTTGGCGGCAGGTGGTTTCCGACTAGACTCCTTCACAGAGCCCCCGGGATATGGCAGCCCAATCCGTCTTCAAGTGCTTCCGGTAATCGCAGGACTTCCTGAACTGGCTGAGGTCTTGGACATCTTCGTCTTTTCTGGAGGCCTACTAGCCTTGGGGGTCATTGCAATTGCTGCTCTGATGGTGTTAGAGCCGAAATACACTGGTCAGTCCAAGGTGTACCTTCGTCGGTTGCTCTTCTACACCCTTCTACTGATGCTCTGGGTGAACCTGACTGGACCGAGAGGTGTGTACAAGTACTACTTCACTCTCTTCGCTCCCTTCTTCTCCATACTCTCGTCAGCATCAATGTGTGTTAGCATGAAAGAACGTATCTCATTCACGACTCCCATGATCTGGATACCACTTCTTCTCAGCATTACCATTCTGATTCCCCACAGGAACATCTACCTAATGTACGTCATATTCATCTTCGCCGGCTACAACTTTGCACGATCATTCGGTCAGGTCTGGTACACAGCGACATCTCCATTCGGTAGGATTCGTCAAAGAATCGGCCCGGTTTTCGAACCCGTAGTCCTGCCGATATCTACTCTTAGGGACAGAATTGTCGCCTATGCCTACCCCGATATTGTCGCACCGGAGGCTTAGGAGCATGACTGGTCAAGCAGTCCGTAGACTCAATCGCTTCTTCGCCCTAATTCGTGACCACAGTCTGATTCTGGTTGTGGTCACCGTTGCTGCAATCGTTTGGATGTGGGTATTCAACCGCGCGGCTGCCGAGTTCCTTGCGAACCCAAACTGGCCCCGAGCAGTCTGGAATGGAGAAGGCAGTATCAACCTCTTCGGATACTCATTCAGCTACCACCTAGAGGGCTGGGCTGATTACGACTACTTCTACGTTTCATGGTCGCAACAGTTACTCAGCGGTCGCGTCCCTTACACAGATGAATTCAATCTGCTAGTCCGCGAGGGAACCGATTACAATGTCATCTACTTCTTTCCACCACTGTATGCCTATTTGTGTGCGCTTGGTGAGATAATCCGACCGGACATAGGCATCGGCCTACTCATCTCTATCTTTGGCTTCCTCACAGCCCTCCCAGTATATGGTATTGGGTCCTACCTATCAATGAACCAGAGAGTAGGAGCAGTATCGGCTGCTATGTACTTGTTCAATCCAATTGTCCTATACCACACCGCTTTCGAATGGCTGAACCCGGCACCATTCGTCTTCTTCACTGTCTTGTCATTCTATCTACTGATGAAGAACAGGAGAATCTCAGGGGTGATTGCGATGGTCATTGCCGCGTTCTTCAAACAGACTGCTTTCTTCTTGGCATTGCCTGTCATTGCAGTAATACTTAAGCAACCGCCTCGCCCAGAAGAGACTACTGAAGAGGCTACAGAGGAGAACAACGACCCGAAGAGACTGTCTAGCGATGACTTCGACTTCAGGGGTCTTGCCAAGATTGTTTGTGTGGTTTTGGTGTTTGCAGGAGCGCTCTCTATTCCGTATCTGTTTGACCCTGTCAACTACGTCTACTATGTCTTTCAGCGAGCCGGTGCCACGCTTCTCACAGACTTCACGAATCCTCCACCTATCAACTATCCAATAACGCCTGCCGTTGTACTAGTCGTGCTCGGTGCTCCAGAATGGCTGATTCAGGCTGTGAATCTGCTAACCTATTACACCATTGGTCTGATACTGGGCATACTGCCACTCCTAGCAATGATGCTTCTGGAGGTGAAAGACGACCGTAATCTTGTAGGCTATTGGAGACGGATTCTCTATCTGACTCTTCTCCTCATCTTCTGGGTCCATATCTTCTCCCCACGTGGTATCTATAAATACTATCTAGTCGCACTGGTGCCCTACTTCTCCATTCTCTCAACTTCCGGTATTTGCCGGAAGGAATCCAAACCAATCAACGTATCTGCCCCCATGATTGTGCTTCCCTCTGCAATCAGCCTGCTTGTACTCGTGCCAACCCGCGAGTTCTATCTGTTCTTCTTGTTTCTCATAGTCCTAGGATACATCTTGCATCGACCATTTTCAGAGGTCTATGGTTTGATTGCATCACCAATTAGGAAGATTGGAAGTCGTATAATGAGAGCAGAGACTCCTAGCTGAGTAGTTCCTCCAACTCCCTAGTCCTGGTGTCAAGCTTCTTCTCAAGACTCTTCAGCCTTGCGTCCAGCTTCTCGGTCTGTTCAGTATAGGTTTCCTTGGGCATTGATCCTGAGGAATGCCTCTCTTCCACGTGCTCCTTGAGTTGTCTAATAGACTTGACCTCTTTCTCAAGTGCCTTTATGTCCGCCTCAATCTCAGCCGCCAGGTTCTCTTCTTCGGTCTTGAACTGTCTTGCCGGAATCATGACACCTAGCTGTTCCTGTGCCTTCTCTGCGAAGTCCTGAAACTGATCGCGAAGCAGCTCAAGATTCTTCTCCACTCCAGTTACTTGCTTGCCTAGCTTCCCGATATCCTTCTGAAGGTCGAATACTGCATTCACCAGTCTTCGAAGAGTCTTCTCTGTTTCAGCTGAAATCTTAGCCGCTTCCTTGGCCTTCGCCCTAGCCTTGGGTCTCTCTGTTTCTTCAGTTTCAGCAACTTCAGGTTCTACTGCGGTTATCTCCCCGCTTAACCACTTGAAGGCGTTGATTGCAAACTGCTTGTTTCCGGCGTGTTTCATTCCCCCTCCTCTTCGAAAGACCTCATAGCTGCCAACACAGAGCAGGCGCCCCTTTCCGGCTTCGGCGCAAGCTACTATCGGCTTCTTGGGAGGGTCTCCTGTGTCTGCAGAACTTGCTAGTGCGAAACCTTTTGCTGTCACGCTGAGGGTGCAACTTGAAGGTACGAGTAGGTCCTTTACATCCTGAGTGGTAGGATGCTGCACAATGTCAGTAATCATAGGCATTGTAGGAAGTCCAGCATTGTTGCGCTCATCTCTCAATGCTGTGTTCTCGAATGTTATTCCGAAGTCCTTTGAAACTTGACTCATGTTGTTCATCAGGCCCCGGTCTCCTCCAGATAGTGATAGGAGCATGAGGCCCCCTCCACTCATCACAAAACGTTTCAGAACATCAATCTCCGCAGGTCTGAGCTTGGAGCTGTTAGGGCAACCGAAGACTAGGACAGAAGCGTCCTCCAAGTTCTTTGCTAGAAGCATGAACTCAGTGTATGGTTCAACATCGAAGTCATTGTCCCTGAGGAGCTTTGCTAGTTCGGAATAGGTCGTGTCTAATCTGCCGCGCTCATTCTGGGTTTGGTCGAAGTATACCAGTTTCCTTCTTCCGCTCAAAGATGGACCACCTGCTATCCGGTCTGAATAGTGTGCATGAGATATGACTAATGAGACTTACGCAGGTATCCTCAATCGCTGCGAATCTTTTATCACCGACTTCTGTTTCGGCTAGTGATATGTCCAGCGACTGCATTTTCTGCAAAATAGTCAAGGGCGAGATTCCTTCCTCTGTCATCTTTGAGGACGAGATATCTATGGCATTCATGGACATCTTTCCGGTGACCAGGGGTCATTGTCTCCTAATTCCAAAAGAGCACCATGTCAATCTCTTTGATATTGACCTAGAGCTTCTTGCCCAGTTGAGCAAGCGTCTAGCCGAGCTGACGCGGAGGGTCAACAATGCACTTGGCCCTGAAGGTGTTATCAACGCTGTCGCCAACGGTCCTGGTGCCGGCCAAGAGGTCTTCCATATTCATTTCCACGTGATACCTCGAAACAGTGGTGACCCCTTCGGATTCAAGTTCCCTCCGAACTACCGAGATGAGATGGCTCCAAGAGAGGAGCTAGACAAGCTTGCTAGCCTGATATCTGGGGCTAGCCCTACAGCGTGACGGACAGTCACTGACTAGAGGTCCATGAGCCCGAGGCCGGTCACCTCATCTTTCACTCGGAATATCTCTTGCTCCATCTCGATAATGATCAGTTCAGCGACCACCGAAACCTCGCAGCCGGGTGCCAGATGTCCTCCATAGCAAGTCCCATCTTCATCAGCAACAATCATGTGGGCGTGTACCACAAGACCCCCATCTCTTGTTCTTGCAATGTTGCCCATGCAGGACACTATCTCAGTATCTCGATTCACCACGAATTCGTTATACTCTCCGGTAGTTCTGTTGAACCAACGTAACTTTGCAGTGGATACCGCTCCAATGAGAGAGAGCTGCCCTGACCTCACATCATTCTCGACAGCCACCTTCTCAATGGTCTTTATCAAATCCTCTCCAGGATACATCCTTGCGAAGATGGCCCCCTTGATGTTTGTGGATAGTGTGCGAACCATGGCAACGCTTGACTCATCCAGACTAATGAAGGGTTCGCCGTTTCTACCTTTGGAAGTGCTTATCAGGACTAGTCAATCCAAAATAGGGGTGAGCGGATTTGGCGAAAGGTAAGCGGCCGAAGGATGACTCACAATCGAGTCTTGAGGACTTCTTCAGTTCATCTGAACCTGAAGAATCAGACGAGCAGATAGAAGTGTCAGAAGAAGAGAATCCTAAGAACACAGAACCCTTGGGTGAAGAAGTAGATGATGAGGATGTACCCGACGAAGCAGAGGAAACTGTGACAGAGCTTCGTGTGGGTGAACGTGAGGTGCCAAATGATCTGCCCCCCTCGTATCTATTGTCGGTTGATTATGCAGGAGCACAGAGGAAAGCGTTCGCGAGACTCTACAATCCAGCTGACAAGAGAGTCTACTTCTGGTTTGATAACACGGGGCACCTGCCCTATTGCTATACGGATTTTCCCGTGCAAGTGGCAGAGCAGAAGATTGGCAGCCATGGAGGATATGTCCGCTCAGAATCAGTCGAGCTAACAGACCTCCTGCGTGACGAAACTGTGGCTATGACCAAGGTGATGGCCAGTGATCCTCTTTCCATAGGCGGTTCTGCTGGGTCAATCAGAGACAGACTGGTGGAGAGGACAGAGGGAGCGACTATAAGCCATGCGTGGGAGGCCGCAATCCGCTACCGTAACTGCTACAGCTACGATCGCAACATTGTGTCTGGACTTCCATATAAGATAAAGAATGGAGATCTAATCCTCAGTTACCCGGAGCTTGACACCAAACTGTTTGATGATTTCAAACAAGCGATTGGCACTGAAAAGAGTCGTCAGAGAATAATCTCTGAATATGCTCCGATGCTCTTCACCGAAGTCCCCGATATCCGCCGGATTGCCGTCGACATAGAAGTCTACACGCCCGTGAAGAACCGGGTTCCAGACGCCAGGACTGCACCGTACGAAGTGACCGCAATAGGACTCTCTGACAATGAAAGCTATCAGAAGTGTTTCTTGCTAAAGCGGGCTCAAATAGAGGAAGGTCCCAAGGGCAAAGACTATCCATCTGAGATGGAGATTGTCTATTTTGAAGACGAGAAGGAGATGCTTGTTGAGGCATTCAAGAAGATTGATGCTTACCCGATTGTGTTGACATTCGTCGGTGATGCGTTTGACTTGAACTACCTCTATCATCGTGCTGAGAAGCTGGGCATCGATATGGCCAAACACTGTCCAATATACTTGGGCAGGGATGTGGCGCTTCTCCAAAGAGGCGTGCATGTGGACATGTATCGTTTCTTGAAGAACCCATCAATCCGTCTTTACGCACTATCGGGAGCTTATGAGCAGTTCAATCTGGAGTCGATAGTGCAAGGTCTACTCGGTGTGGGCAAGCTCGGGCTTAGTGATGAGATATCCGCCTTACCATATAACGAACTGGCCCATTATTGTTGGCGCGACGCGAACCTGACTCTACGACTCACTACCTTCGACAACAACCTTCTACTACGTCTCATAGTGTTGCTCATGCGAATCTCCCGACTATCAATGGAGGACGTGACCCGGTTGTACATCTCATCATGGATTCAATCCATGTTCAGACAGGAGCATAGGTCACACGGATACCTGATTCCTCGCCGAGTTGACATCGATAGTGTGAAGTCAGCTGAGGCTCAGACGGAGGCCGTCATCAAGGACAAGAGTTTCAAAGGCGCGATCGTGATTGAGCCCGTCGCAGGGGTCCACTTCAATGCGACAGTGCTTGACTTTGCCAGTCTGTATCCGACGATTATGAAACACCACAACATCAGCTACGAAACTATAGACTGCCCTCATGAGTCCTGCCGGACGAACCCGAAGAACCGTGTTCCCGAAACGGATCACTGGGTCTGTACTGAAAGAAGAGGAATGGTAAGCGAAACGATTGGTTTCTTCAGAGATACTAGAGTCAGATGGTTCAAGCCCAAGAGCAAGGACGAGGCGCTCGACGAAGCAACCCGAAATTGGTACGGAGTCGTAGAGAAGGCCCTCAAGGTGTTTCTCAACGCGTCCTATGGTGTAACTGGTGCTCAGCATTTCGAGCTATTCTGCATGCCAGCGGCAGAGAGTGTCACTGCATATGGTAGGAATGCAATCATCAAGGCTAAGGAGAAGGCAGAGTCGATGGGCGTCCGGGTCTTGTACGGAGATACAGATTCTGTCTTTCTCGATAATCCTACTGACGAACAGCAGAAGCAGCTCGTTCGTTGGTCCCAGGAGGAGCTAGGAATTGACCTGGAAGTCGAGAAGACTTTCAAGTATGTGGCACTGTCTGAGCGAAAGAAGAACTACATAGGAGTCTACAAGTCTGGATGGGTTGAAGTCAAGGGGCTAAGCGGAAAGAAACGAAACACGCCCGATTTTGTCCAAGACGCGTTCCGCCAGATGCTTGAGGTCTTGAGCAAAGTGGACAGTGTGGAGGGCTTTGAGACTGCCAAGGGTGAGATACGAGAGATTGTCAACAGTGCCATTGACCGGCTTGAGGGCAAGAGCGAACCCTACTCTCCTGATGAACTGGCATTCAGGGTTCAGGTCACGAAGCGACTCTCTGAGTATGGCATGTCGAAACCTCAACATGTGCGAGCAGCGGAAATGCTTCAGAACAGCGGTTTTGATGTTCCTCCTGGAACCATAGTAGAGTACATCAAGACAAAGGACGGAGATGGCGTACTACCAGTTGAATTGGCTCGTGACAAGAGCTACTGGTTGGACAAGGACAAGTACATCGATACACTTCGTTCAGTATTTGAGCAAGTCCTTGATTCAGTGGGTATTGACTTCCAGGAACTTCTCGGTTTCACAACTCTGGATCAGTTCTTCTGAACCAAATATAAGGAAGTGGGGATACACATCTGGTGAATATACAAGTCGAATAAATTCTTATAGCGTGCTACGCTTCAACCGCTAAGGGACTGCCGCAGACGACTCATTGACGGCGGAGTTGAAAAGATGCCGAACTTCAGGGAATTCTTCCTTCATAAGCCTCTCATTCTCTTGAGGCCTACTGAAATCGAAGTGTCTGCGAAGGAATTCATTTCCACCTATGCTTCTTACATGGAATCGATTGGAATTGTCGGAAAAGGGCCCTCAGGGCATGCGATGTATCCAAGTCGAACTGCACCCGTTACAGAAGAGCACACACAACTCTTCGAGGATCTTGTCAGTCTGTCAAGTACTCTAGACATTCACACTGCTGCAAGCATGGACTTCTACACTGATGCATGGTTCGCAAAGGATCCCAAGTATCACACTATTGCGCCTCGCGGCGAGTCCATGCCTCACCAAATCTGTCCGAATAGGAACGAGTTCTGGGAGTACGGTGCTGAGCTTGTGGGCGAATTGGGTTCCTATCCGATTGATGAGATACTGCTATTCGGCGCCGGATTCATTCGTGACCACTTCTGTTTCTGCGACAGATGCAGAAGCGAGTTCGCACCTCTTGTCGACCAAGAGCCAAGTCGTCTGACTTACGAATATATCGCCGAAGACGAGGAGAATCACGCAAAGTGGCACGACTGGAGAGCTGCAAAGGTCAACGAGGCACTGAAACATCTCCAAGAAGCGGCAAGAGATGTCGATGAGAAGGTTGAGAGAGAAACTCCCTTGAGAATATCCGTTGAAGTTCTTCTGGACCCTGAAACTGGATTCTCTGAAGGTGCCAGGGGTCAATATGGGTACGATTACAAGAGTATTCTTGAAATAACGGGCAACATACTCATCAACCTGTATCCATGGAGTCCTATAATCCCAAACCAGGGATCAAGCGAATATGACGAACTGGTGGAGTCTCTGTACTTCACAAAGGAGTTCCAGCGCCGCGGCGGAATGGCAACACTGTTTCGTTGGGGAGTTTCCTCTATTGAGCAGCTCCTAGAGTTGAAGGCGCTAGCAAAGGATGCGGACATCGACCGCGTGAGCACCACTTTCAGCTATCCAAGTGACTACTCTACTAGACGTGAGAGTGCGATAGGCAACTACTAGCTATCGTCACTTATTGTGGCACTCCACACCAAGGACAGACCTTCGTCTCTGCACGAAATGTTCTGCCACATGAAAAACAGAATGTCCTGCTCTCTCTTTCATCAGAATCCGTGCTGAAAGGACTCAGTTCTCCTTGGGCAAATAGTGCTCCCAGTCCCTCAACATTCTCGCCGGAGCGAATTCCGCAGGTCGGGGCAGATGCAAGCCCTCCTTGAGAGCTGGGTTCATCCCCAAAGAGACTACTCAGGTCTGCATACGAATCTGATGGATCACGCTCGGAATACCTCGCTGAGCGATCCACAACCTGGGATGAATCGTGACTTCGCATCCATGGATCGGAAGTCCTATCCTGGCCTCTATCATGCAGATGTGTTGAGCGTTCAAGCGAATCAAATTCCCGGCGATATTCGTCAGAACCATACCCTCTGTCAGATACAGGCTCATTTGCCAGTCTGTACCGTCGTTCCCCGTAGGCTCGGGCCTCTTCACCATAGGATAGTCCCTTGGCAGAGTCGATGAATCTCATGTGAGCATCTTCCTTCAATCGACCATACTCATCTGGAGTCAGGCCCAACATCTCTAGAGCACGATCTCGTTCGGCACATCTCCTCGAAACGGGACAACAGAAAGCCAGACTTCCATGACAAAGACTGGCCATAGCCCGATCCTGTCTGGATTTGAAGATGGGGGTTATCCTTCTCCTACCCACCATGAGCGAGTCTCCAGCAGCAGTCAATTCGCTATATCCAGACTGCGCCAGTGCCTCCACCAGCTCTCTGGCTGGATATGCTCTGCCATCAATGATAACGGTGCCCTCTGTCCTATCTAGCCTTACAGGACGGTCAGAAGACTTGCTCCCTTCATACGGATATCGCGTTATGGTCACCCCAGTTTACTTTGATACGCAGAAACTTGCTGAGTCATCGAATACAATTCTATGTATTACGCTGGTAGAGTGTCCAAAGCAGTCCCATAGGAGCGATACTTTTATCATTAGCTACCAAGTGTCCGAGGCTCAATTGATGTGGGCGTTCTTGCCCGAACGCATCCCCGTCATCGAACATCCAATTGAGGTCATGATAACATGGGATGTAAAGCCGAAGGCGCCGCGCAAGGCTTCACCCTCCTTGGTGCAGTGGTTCTGCTGGTGTATGCTTTCCAGATGCTTATTGGCGGAGTCAACCTCGCGCTGAGTGGAATCTTTGAGGGCGTCATAGAAACGGTCTTGGCAATTACGCTCATACTGATTGTTGTTCTGGCTGTAGATGCCTCTGGTTATGTCTACTGGAGGATTGCGAAGAACGGCGGTCTTCTGGCGGTTTTCGGATTCATAGCCATCATGGTTGTACTCCGCCATGTCAGCTTCGATATTATCGGATGGTTGATGAATGCAGGGACACTTGCTGGTCTGATGATTCTGATCGCTGGAATCTTGGTAATTAGCAAGAGTTGATTCAAGGAGATAAAGGCAAATGGCTGATTTGAAGAAGATCGGACAGCTCCTTGTCCTCCTAGGAGGCATTGTAGGACTTCTATTTGGGATTCTCATTGCCCTGAACATGGGTTTTGTACTCTTACCGGGGGTAGGCCTTGTAGGTTTCATTGGAAGTCTGGTTACTGGAGTTATCCTTGTCCTGCTCTCACTCATTGTGCTTGCAACGAGTGGGGCAGTAAATATACCGGCACTGAAGTTTGACAACAACTGGATTGTGCTACTGATACTGGGCATCTTGATGTACGTCTTCGGCGGTGATCTCGGAGCCATTCTTGTCATCATCGGCGCCATACTGTATGTTGTCAAGTAGTCGCGAGAATGCGAACCTGTTGAATTGAGCGGGTCTGAGGGTCGGACTCGTTCTTTCACGCATTCTGATTGACGGGCCTTCACTTCGTAGTGGGTGCGCCGTATCCGGAAGTTAGATAATGGAGTGGCACCCCGAGCGACGCGTTTCCCATGGTGGTTTTACTATGGATGACAGGCATATCCAGCTTCTGAAGGACTTGGGATTCGACGACATCGAATCTGGCAAGATGACGAATGACTACTGGAAGGAGAGAGCAGCAGACGCTCTAGCTATCACGACTCAGGACAGAGATGTCTATGGTTGTCTTGACCATGCTAGGGGCGAGGGAGTCAAGATCTACGATGTAGAGGGAACAGAATACCTTGACGTGACAGGCGGTGTAGCAGTTCGAGCGCTAGGGTTGCGGTACAAACCGTTTCTCGACTTCGAAATGAGCATCAATGATGTAGTTCATGAGTTCCCCGGTATGGACTTTGATGCCATTCCTCAGACTCTTCTTGCAGAGCGGTTGGCTCAGATCAGTCCAGGTGGGCATAAGAAACGTGTTGTCTTCACAACCTCTGGAGGTCGTGCAGTAGAGGGCTGCATGAAATCCGCTATGGACCTCTCAGGTCGACGAAGATTCGTGGCCTTCAGACCCGCCTTTCACGGTAGAACTGGGTATGCTCTTGCTCTGACTTCTACGAATTCTAAACACAAGTCTGGATTCCCCCAAGGGGTGGATGTGATTCGAGTCTTCTATCCCTACTGCTATCGATGTCCCTACGGGCAGGAGGTTGAAGACTGCAACCTAGAGTGCGTTGAAGCGCTGAGGTATGCGTTACAGGTCGAGGGTAATGACATCGCTGCCACTGTCATGGAACCCATTGGAGGCGAGGGTGGACTGATCGTGCCGCCCGCCAAGGCAGTGAAAGGAATGTATGAGGTCACGAAAGAGTGTGGTGCATTCTTCATGTCCGATGAAGTTCAAGCTGGCATGGGCCGTACGGGCAAGTGGTTCGCCGTTGAGAATCATGGCGTCGTTCCCGACCTAATCTCCATGGCGAAGGCACTGGGTGGTGGGTATCCAATGGGCGCATCTATCGGTCCTGCACCGATGTATACGGCCGGATCACGTCATTCTGAAACCTTCTCTGCAGAGCCAAAGATGTCACTGCTCTCGCTTTGGATTCTCAAACACATTGAGGACGGAGCCTTCCTGGAGAGCAACGCCGAGCGTGGCACCTACTTGAAGAAGAGACTCAACGAACTGAAGGACAAACACGAGGTTGTTGGAGATGTCAGAGGCATCGGCCTGATGGCTGGCGTGGAGTTTGTCAAGGAAAAGAAGTCCAAGGAGAAGGCGCCGAAGCTGAGAGACCGGATACTCAAGAACGCGGTACAGAAGCAGAATCTCTGGATTCTGGGAGCAGGTCAAAACGTGATAAGATTCACACCAAGCTATGTCATCACGAAAGACGATATCGATGCGGTCGTTGAGCGGCTTGACAAAGCCATCAAGGACAGCCTGTGACAAGAATCATTCTATAGTCTGGAGCCGGATCTGACTGGGATGGTACTCGTCCTTCCGCGCGGATGTGTAACTGGAGAGCGGCGACCTTATTATGTCCAGGTTGAAAGCATGAAGAGAACAGTCAACACAGACTCAGGAGAAACATCTTCATGGGCACCCCCTCCATCAACAGCAGTGATTCAGATCGGCCAATCGATAGTCAAATGGACTTCATTGAGTTTGAGGGGGACATAGATCCTGAGATATCCATCCCCAACAATTCCAAGATACTCATACTCAGCCGTGATCAGTCGTTCTTGACACATGGTCTTCACAAGTTCCCTGCTAAGTTCTTTCCCGAGTTGCCACGCTACCTCATTAGGAGGTA
This sequence comes from Candidatus Thorarchaeota archaeon SMTZ1-83, assembly GCA_001563325.1. Next base: position 2,702 of record LRSK01000192.1, on the reverse strand, counting down.
CTCAAGAGAGGGGCAACTGGTTCTCGATCCAATGTGTGGAAGCGGGACTGTCCCCCTTGAAGCCATGTTGTCAAACAGGAACGCAGTCGGTATAGACATCGACCCGATGGCACGACTGATCACCAAGACCAAGACGACTCCGATAGATGACAATGTCCTTAGAAAGGCTCAGGAGAGAGTGATACGGGCGATAGGAGAAAGAAGGGGCAACCCCAAGCACATGCCTCATATTCCTGAGTTCAACTATAGAGATACTTGGTTTCGAGAACATGTACTCAGGGAGCTCGGTGTGATATTGGAGAGCATACTCCAAACGGGCTTCTCAGAAAGCGTAACTGACTTCCTACGTGTAGTGTTCTCATCGATTATAAGAGATGTTTCGAATGCAGACCCCCACTGCACTAGGACTGTCATTCGGAAGAATCTGGTCAAGAAGATAGAACCCGGGGACACATTAGGATGGTTTTGTACGACCCTCTCCAGACAGATTGAGGGAATGAGAGAGCTCCTTCAGTTGGGCAATCTTCAAGAGTTTGGAACAGTTCAGGTTCCCGAAGGCAACGCGATTGAAACAGGACTAGACGATGAGAGCATCACTCTTGCGGTGACCTCTCCACCATACATCAACGCCGTTGACTATCCACGAACCCATCAATTGGAAATGTACTGGCTGGGGCTGGCAGAGGAAGGCCCACTTTCAAGAATGAAAAGAAGGTACATCGGGACGGAAACTGTCTACAAGAGGGAGTATGAGCAGCTGAGAGTTTCTGGCCTTGAAACCCTTGATCCAATATTAGTGAAGATCTTTGAACAAGACCCGCGTCGTTCTTACATCACATACAAGTTCTTCGAAGACATGAAACTGCAATTCCAAGAGATGGCCCGGGTTCTGGAACCTAGTGGACGCTATTGCGTGGCTATAGGTAACAATGTGATCCGCGGAGTTGAGGTTCCTTCACATGAGGTTCTATGTGAAATCGCCGTTAGCGATGATGTAGGGTTCAAAATCGAGAAAGTCTTCTTCTCCGCACTGATTCGGCATTTCATCCGCATCCCTCGCAGAGAACGTATGCCAGGCGAGTGGATTCTCATTCTTGAGAAGACTTGACCCTCACAAACTCTCCAACGCTATCGATTACCTTCTCCATTGCCCAAAGAGAGTCGTTGACTCCTCCAGGGACCTCCATAGCATGGTTGGCATCATCAACCACGACCGCCTCACCATTGGTTGCTTCTACAAGCCTTGCCAGAATGTTCTCATCATAATGTGGATCAGCCGAACCAATAACAAACAGCGACTCAGGCCTATACTTCTCTATCTGTTGTGTGACTTCCTCCATCAGAAGTAATGGGGTGTGCCAAATCACCTTGTGTGCAGATGACTTGGGGTATGAGTCCAGAATGTGGCCTATGGCAATGGTCCCCAATGACTTGCCTACCAGAATCTCAAGACGCAACTCGACTTCATTGAGTACTGTTTCGTAAGCAGATTCTACATCGTCATACAGCCATCTGAATTGCTCATCACGCTCAAGTGACTCGAAATCTGGATTATTGAAGTACTGGTAGTCGACGCTCAGTACGTTGATTCCATTGTGAAGCAGACTGCTAATCGTGTAATACAGGAGTGGTGCCTGCGCGGTGTAGCCTCTTCCGGGGAACACAAAAGCAAGCCTGTCAGACTCCTCTTCAAGCAGGCGGAGTGTATTGGGGACTTCTAGCTCTCTATGACCACGAATCGCTAGACTCTCAAAACGGTACATGACATTCCCTTTGGCACGCATCGTGATAAGACCTGCGTAGGACTCCTGAGGGATGAGAAGCGAATCCTTATTTGGAGATGTGATACCCACGAGTCAAAACTAAACGGAGGTACGTTAAACCATGGTAACAACTTTCAGGTGGGATCATGTTTGCCCAACGCTCGTTCTTAGCCCTACCTCCGTCTGCGAAGTTTCTCTACGTGCTGCTTAAGGCCAGGCGCCGGATGTCCCGACAGGATATCATCAGCAGGACCTTCCTACCTCCTCGGACTGTGAACTACGGTCTCAGTCGACTTAAGGACCTAGGTCTTATCCGGGAGTATGAGCACCACGAGGACAAGCGACGGACGTTATACGAGCTGGTTTCGGCGCCCATGTAGACCGAATGGCAATACTGACGATGTCCCCAAATGCAACATGGGGACCTCGTCCCCCCTCTCTCCAAAACTGTCCAAAAGCCTCATAATGCAATTCTAGGCTCTGAGTTACAGCGACGAGGCGAAACCCAATGGACTTCTATGAAAAGGCAGGTGTCGAACCAATCGGGGAAGAAACTCGTACACACCTTAGCACAGAGATTACGACACAGATTGTGGATGCTGAGGTCGTCCTTCAAGGATGGGTTCACATATTGAGGGACAAGGGCAAAATCAAGTTCCTGATTTTAAGGGATGAAACTGGCACTGTGCAGATTACTGTCCCTGAGAAGAAGGTTTCTAAGGAGGTCTTCGATGTTTGTGGACAACTCAAGCCTGAGTATGCAGTTTCTGTCAAGGGCAGAGTTGTCACTGCAAAGCAGGTTGAGTCCGGTGTTGAGGTGATACCTAGCCGCATACGGATAATCAACACGTCTCACCGAATACCAATAGACGTAGTTGAAGGAAAAGTCGACATCGACCTTGACACTCGGCTTAACCACCGAATCCTTGACCTAAGAAA
>LRSK01000191.1 GCA_001563325.1 Candidatus Thorarchaeota archaeon SMTZ1-83 | reverse complement strand
TCAGGATGGATGAGTTCTACGTTCTGATGGGACCCAATGGATCTGGGAAGAGTACACTCCTTTCCATAGTAGCTGGGACCAATCCTGCTGACTCAGGGCACATTGAGATTCTCAGTCGAGATGTCTTTATGGAGAGTGAACAGGCGAAGAGCTGCATCGGTTATGTACCACAGGAGAGCTTCTGTTCGGCTTTCTTGACTGGCAGAGAGAACCTTGAGTATTTCGCTGGACTCCTGGGACTGAACAAATCCAAATCCAAGAGAAGGATTGCAGATTTGCTAGAGATGATGCAACTGGCTGAACATGCCAACAGGAGGGTCGCAGAGTACAGTGGTGGCATGAGAAAGAAACTGGAGGTGGCCACTGCACTACTCGGTGACGTGAAGGTGTTGCTCCTTGACGAGCCAACTACCGGACTTGACCCCGGGGCAAGAAAGGACTTCCTCAACCTTCTGAGTGATATCAACGATCAAGGAACCGCCATCTTATTGGTCACGCACATTGGCGAAGATGCAGATGCAGCCTCGCACGTTGGTTTCATGGTGGACGGAAGAATAGCAGTTGAAGGAACACCTGACGAGCTAAAAGCGATGAGTGGGCTAACAAGCACCATTGTTGTCGATGCGACTCCTAGAACAAAGGACTTGATGATACTTCTTGCGTCTCTCGATGAAGGCTGCATTGTGGAAGAATGTGATGACGGTTTCAGAATAGCCTCTGACAGCCCGATGAAACTCATTCCGCAGATCGCGAATGCACTCTCGAAATCTGGATACCACATGCACAGTGTTGACACCCACCCTCCCAGTCTGGAAGACGTGTTTCATCAACTCACAGACTCTTCCGTCAGAGGTGAGGTTCAATGAGCAAAACGAAGGTCAATGAGAATCTTTCTTCGCGACAAGGCAATCGTTGGGTCATCAGTGTTAATTCCGGCAGTCTTTCTTCTGCTTCTCCCTCAGGTGATGTTTAGCGACGTTCCCAGCCAGATTATGCCGGCTATGAAAGGATACTTGGTCATTGCAATGGTAATCCTCCTCATCGCGAGTATTGGTGTGAGCAATCTGGCTGGTTCTATAGCATCGGACAGAGACCACGACCTCTACTCCAAACTCTCCTCAATGCCCATTAGTCCTTGGTATGAAAGTCTTGGTCGTGTTATGGCAGTCATGATCTTCTCAGCAATAGGCAGCATGCTTCTGATAACTCTCGGGCTCATCTATGGCGCTGAGCTAGCACTATCGTGGCTAGACGTAGTATTGGCCCTCGGCATTGGGTTCATAGTTGCTGTTGCAGCCGTTGGCATCGGCATGATTTTGGCTTGTGTTGTGAGAAGCGAATCAGCTGCAGCTCATGTTGGAGTAGCGATTGTACTGGTCAACTACTTCATTGGTGTGGCAATCCCGTATGGGAGCCTGCCAGATCTACTCAAACCTCTGGCACGCGTCAATCCGATATCATCAGGCAACGGCATGATAGCTACACTCGCCCTAGGAGCGGAGTATATCGGTTACAATCCTTGGAACGTCCTTGATCTTGGCTTGCTAGTGGGACTGTCATTGATGCTCTTCACTGTAGGACTGACTATGTATGCAAAGCTCACTTGGAGAAGGTAGTTCAGGTGATGACCGAGACCGCACAGACATCGTACTTCATGCCATCATGGATTCTATCAAAGCACGGAATGAGCCTCATGCAATACAAGTAGAAGGGCAGGGCCATCCAAGAACCACCTATGGAGAGAAGGGCTGCAAGGTCGACCACGCAATTTGATTCCTTATAGGCCGTTTCAACCAGCGCGGTCAGAAATACCCAATCATTTAACCAGTAGAAGTGGGTCGTCACTGTGAGCACTGCTGCCGGTGTCTAGTAAGAGAGGAGTAAGACCATGGATATCATCAAGGGGTTTCCTGCAACGTCGCAAAGCACCTCCCAGTTGAGCACTGTCAACATCATCAAGCACGCATCAAGGAACTTCGGCAGGCAGGAAATCGTCAGCAGGAAACAGGACGGAACCATGTTTCGCTACACTTACGAGGACGCTTACGAACGAGTGCAACGCTTGGCAAACTCCCTCGAATCTTTAGGAGTTGTGGCAGGGGATAGGGTTGGAGTCTTGGCATGGAATTCTTACAGGAACCACGAGATATACTTCGGCATCCCCGGAATGGGAGCCGTTATGGTTCTGTTGAATCTGCGCCTAGCTCCAGAGGAATTGAGCTATGTTGTGAATCATGCGGGGATAAAACTCATCATCGTGGAGGAAGACCTGCTTTCGGTTGCCGAAGCTATTGCACCTATGTGCGAAACCGTCGAGAGCTACATTCTCCTCACCGACAGAGAACTGTCCGAAGTGGAAACGAAACTGGAACCAATCTACAGCTATGAGGCTTGCTTGAGTGAGGCAGCACCCGAATACGAGTGGCCCAACTTGGACGAGACCAGCGCTTCTAGTGCCTGCTACTCTACAGGTACGACGGGAAGACCCAAGGGTGTCTATTACTCCCATCGTGATGTGTACTTGCAGGCCCAGATGTATGCTCTCAATGCTATGATATCCGTGAAGGACTGTGTTCTCCAGATTGTTCCCATGTTTCATGTCCTAGGATGGGGCACTCCCTATGCGGCCACAATGGCCGGTGCCAAGCTAGTCTTCCCGGGGAAATACAGTCTGGAAGACTTGGAGGACCTCGCCAACATAGTTGTGCGAGAACGGATAACACTGTCCTGCGGTGTGCCTTCTATCCTGAGGGCCATGCTTGATCAATTCCTGAAGATGGATTCTTGCCCCGATTTGTCCGGGACACGCATTATGACAGGTGGCTCAGAGCCGCCTCTAGCCTTGATCAAAGGTTACTGGGACGCGACTGGGGCGGAGATCATCCATACCTACGGGTCAACCGAAGCCCAAGCTATTGTTACCATAAACCAGTCCAAGCCTTGGTTGAACAAGGAACTCTCCGAGGAAGAGAGGTGGAACCTGAAGAGAAGGCAGGGATTCATCGTGGTAGGTCTAGATGTCAAGATTGTGGATTCTGAAGGCAAAAGTCTCCCCCATGACGGAGAGACGGCTGGAGAGATACTCCTCCGTGGGCCGTGGGTGCTGGGGAGATATCACGACGATTCAGATTCTGAAATCCAATTCACCAAAGATGGTTACTTCAAGACTGGGGATGTGGGGGCCATTGATTCAGAGGGATACCTGAAGATCACTGACCGGCTGAAGGACTTGATCAAGAGCGGCGGCGAATGGATCTCTTCGGTAGACATGGAGAACGAGATAGTCTGCCATCCGGGGGTTCTTGAGGCGGCGGTCGTCGGTGTACCTCATGCCAAGTGGCAAGAACGACCATTAGCCCTGGTGGCTTTGAGAGATGAATTCAAAGAGAAGGTGGACAAGGGAGAAATCTTAGAGCATCTTGCCAAGCGCTTTGCCAAGTGGCAACTTCCTGACGAGGTCATGTTCGTGGAGACCATCCCGAAGACAAGTGTCGGGAAGATAGACAAGAAAGCCATTCGGGCTGACTATGCGGAAGTCTACACTGATAGGTAGAACCTCTAGCCGCAGTAGCACTCGGCTCGACGAAAGAGATACAATGAGTTACAAGTCACTTAGTCTGTGAATTTTGCCACACCCTTTGTCAACACAGGGTCGTTGGATGGATTCTTGGTTTCGAAGTGGACTACTCGCCACTCATCCTCCTGAATGCCAGCATCGTAGACCTCAGTCGTCAGAGCCTCTCCCATCAGGACTGGTTTTGCGAAGCGTACCTTCATGTATCGCAGTCTAGTGGAGTCGCCGCCAAGGAGTTCATCGACAATAGTCTGTGAGGCAAAGGCCATAGTGCACAACCCATGAAGAATTGTGCTGGGAAGTCCAACGCTCTGGGCGACCTCAGCACTGAGATGAATCGGGTTATGGTCGCCAGATGCCTCCGCGTATCTTTTGCTCTGATCATGCGAGACAAGAATAGTACGCTCGGCGAGTTTCTCTCCATGTCTTGGAGCCTGATCGGGACCTCTTGCTCCTTTCTTCTCTGCCCTCCTCTTGCCTCTCATAATCAGTCGATAGCGCATCTCTACGAGTGCATCATCTCTGCATCTGCATTGAATATGCATGTCTAAAAGATCGTTTGCACCGCGCTTCTCAATGTTTGCAATCTTAGCAGTAGAAACAATCTCGTCACCAGGTCGAATTCTGCCCTTCCACCACATCTCCTGTTCCGCATGAACAACCCGCAGGATGTCAAGGTTCAGGTCCTCGGAATCATCTCTAAGTTGGCTTAGAAGTTCAGGCAAGAACACAACAGGATAGAGGGGCGGAGATATCAATTCGCCAGGAGATTCGGGTTCGTAGTAACGGGGGTTTGTTTCATTGGTGGCTCTTGCATACTGCATCATTGCTTCCGCATTCGCTTTTTGAGGGCGGCTACGATACTCCTTGCCAATGAAACTCCTGTTCAATAAGAGCGGTTCAGTTCCCATTAGTTCCACCTCAACCGATTGTTTTGTTTGAATCTGCGCTAAGAGCTCTTCGAAGGGTCTCGAGGGACACATTTCCACCCGAACAGATGAGTCCGACCTTTCTGTCTTTCAGCTGAGAGCGTATTCGATAGGCGGCTGCCAGTGGCGCTGCACCTGCCCCCTCTGCGAGTGTGTGCGCATGCTCTATCATCCATAGCAAGGCCTGCATGATCTCTTGTTCGCTCACCAGAATAAAGTCGTCCAGATGCTCTCTGAGGATTCTCTGAGGAAGCTCAAAGGCACTTCCGGTAGAGAGTCCCTCGACCAGCGTGCGATTCGGTCGCTCGACCAGACGGCCTTCTCTCCAGGAGTCATGGGCAGCTGGAGAAGCTTCAGATTGAACAGCTATGACCTTAATCTCAGAGCTGATGGACTTGGCTGCAATGCATGTACCTGCGGCACCACTTCCTCCCCCCACAGGTACAATGATGGTGTCGATTCCGGGTTCCTCTTGAAGCATCTCTAGGGTCTCCGTTCCCACTCCTGCAATCAGATCCGGTTCGTCTCCTGAGTGCACATATCGATATCCATGCTCATTGGCCAGCCGTTCGCAGTGGACTCTAGCCTCGTCGTACTTTGTACCGTGGAACACTATCTCGGCACCCAATGCTCTCAGAGCCGCAACCTTTCCCGGGTTCGACTTCTCTGGCATCACAACAATGGCTTTCACGTCGAAGATCTTCGATGCGTAGGCAATAGACTGTCCGTGGTTCCCGGTGGAGGCAACGATAACTCCTCGTTCCTTCTCTTCCTTCGAGAGCCGCGAAACCAAGTTGATACCTCCACGGACCTTGAACGCCCCAACCGGTTGGCAGTTCTCATGCTTGATATAGACCTCAGT
>LRSK01000190.1 GCA_001563325.1 Candidatus Thorarchaeota archaeon SMTZ1-83 | reverse complement strand
GAATAGACGAGTCAAACTGTCATAGGTCTTGACACTCTCAGCACTCGACATTCCCCTAGCCGCACCAAATATGGAAGTCACGATTGAACCCGGGCAGATACTGTTGACGCGGATTTTGTAGTATGCCAATTCCATCGCCACTGTACGAGTCAGCTGAATGACCGCCGCTTTGGCTGCGCTGTACGGGTGATTCTGCGAAACACCGCGTAGACCAGCTATACTTGAGATGTTCATGATGTTCCCTCCACCTTGCTTCTTCATGACTGGTGCAGCGTGTTTCATTCCAAGGAAGACTCCACGAAGCAGAATAGCCATCGACCGGTCAAAATCCTCGAGAGGAATTGACTCTATTTCTCCCTTGACGCCGCCCATGCCTGCATTGTTGACGACACAGTCCAAACGGGCGTAGGTGTCTACGGCGTGTTCAATCATAGCCTTCACGTCGTCTTCGAGACTGACATCAGTATGTATGAAGGTGGCACTATCTCCAAGCCTGTCAGCAAGCTCCTGACCCAGCTCATCCTGAATGTCAGCAATGACCACGTTAGCTCCTTCTCTCACGAATAGTTCGACTATTGACTTTCCAATTCCACTTGCGCCGCCTGTTATTACAACGGCCCTATCGTCCAGCCTTCCCATTATCTCACATCCATCATTCTACATAATCCAAACATTGCGGTGAAGTAGCGATAATGACAGGGGGCTTTCCATTTCTTCTTTCTTGCTGGGGTTTCCGGGAATGATGATGACTGTGTACTGATTTCACTTCAAGTAGGAATACCGCTCGAACTGTTCTGAGTCCAAGTCTTTGAGAACCAATCATGTATCTTCTTCAATGATGTTCAAGATGATTCGTACGAGCTCTTCGCTCTTATCCTCCTGCAGAAAATGCCCCGCGCCTTTGATAGTAACATGTTCTCTATCTTGGACTCCCGGAATCCTCTTCTGAAACAAGCGTTCTCCACCAGCAGTTATTGGATCAAGGTCACTAAAAGCAGTAAGAAATGGCCTCTTCCACTTGGAGAGTACTTCATCCCAGACCCTCTGGTTTTCTCGAAGTTGGGTGGGCACCAAGCTTGGAAAGATGCACGCACCAGCCTTGTATTTTTCATCTGGAAACGGAGCTTCGTATGCTCGGATAACCTCTGGAGGGAGGTTTGTCACGGTCGCTCCCAGGATTATATCGCCCATTGGCAACTTTGGTACTGTTCGGGAGTATGCGACCCATCTCAGAAGGCTAGGTTTCTCCCATAGCTCCTCAATCGAGACCTTCCCCTCTCGCATCAGCCGAAGCTTGAATGTCGTGCCACCAATCCATCCAGTGATTCCCCTGGCCGCAGGAAGCCCCGTAATGGCAACAATAACCCTGGAAGAACGATTAGACTGGTTTCCTAGAATGCGGAATCCTATTAGACCCCCCAGTCTTGGCAAAAGAGTGTAATGTTCTGAAGATTCAGGTGCTTCACAAACTCCGTCATTATGTCGACATGCATCTTGTACGAATAGTCCTTTGTCCTGGGGAGCTTGTCAGACCGGCCAAACCCCACCAAGTCTGGAGCGATGGTGCGGAGGCCCTCCTCATTGAGCAGAGGAATCATCTTCCGGTATAGGTAGCTCCATGATGGCTCCCCATGCATTAGGAGGACCGGTGGTGCATCCAGAGGGCCTTCATCGACATAATGAATTCGTAGTCCATCTATTTCAACATGGTTTGGTGAGAATGGATATTCTTGTAGGTTCTCAAAACGGGACTCTGGAGTCCGAAGTATTCCTTTCTATGGCATGCCCGAAGGAATGGCGTAACATGTCGATACAGCTTCCCCATAGATAGACGTAAGACACAGAATAGACTAATACCCTCTACCTTTAGCATTTCGAAGGCATTGCGAATCAATCTGTGCAAGAGGATTTGTGGCTGTAATGAAGTTGGAACCAATGGTCTATACAACAGATATTGAGAAATCGATTAAGTTCTATCGGGATGTCTTGGGGTTCGAAATCGAGGAATTCTACCCTAACAATGAGAGTCCTACTTGGGTTTGCTTCCGAATCGGGAATGACCGTTTTGGTATTGGGAAGACGTTCTCTGACATCAACCACAAGTTGCATCCACGAGGAGTTGATGGTTCAGGGGTACAATTCTATATCCGAGTCGATGATGTGGATAGACTGTACAATGAGTTGAAGAGTGAACTTGAGGTCATCGATGATATTGAAGACAAGAGTTGGGGCGATCGAGAGTTCACATTCAAAGACCCAGATGGATATCTAGTATCCTTCTTCTCAAAGACACAGTAAACGCATTCAATACCATGCACCGCTTTGAGTAGCTAGGTGTCAAAGACACAGCCTGCAGCACAGTGCCTACTTCTTCCAGGATAATGCGTCAAGATGCGCTTCTTCAGTCGAGTGCAGTGACATGGAACTATCATCCCCACGTTTCTGAGAATCTCAAGCCTGTCAAACCCATGGAATCCGCCAATGACGCCATAGATGGCTCCGGATTGCTGTGCTAGATTCATTATTGTATCGAGGCCTGGATGACTACAACCAGTGACTAATACGAGTCCCTTGGACGTTTTTGCTACTAAGGACTGTTCTCCTATTCTTCCAATCTCGCCGGTTGAAGCGATTTCCTCCCTGACATTCATCATATCAGTGACTTCCACCAACTCCACATTATCAAATCTGGAGAGGCTTCTTCTCAAGGACTTGAAGAACGATCTTGGAACAAACACTCGGACATCGCCAAGCTCCTCCACAATTCCTATGCCACCTGTATGATCCATGTGGCTGTGTGATAGTACAATTGTATCAATCTCTTGGAGATCAATCTCCAGCTTCAGCATGTTGTACATCAGCGCTCTGGAATCAGGTCCAGTATCAAATAACACGCTCTCTCCGACGAGACAAGAGAATCCCCAACCACTCCTGAAACCTGGCATTGCTTCGTTGTCATACACTATTGTGAATCTCGCTTCAAGTCCCTCCCCTGTTTTCACTGCACAATCACCATATAAAGGGGGAATACTCTGGTCTGAGAGCTTCCATGGGGTGTCCAGAGAGAGCGAAATCTCGCTGGATAGTTATGTCCTAAATCTCTGGGAATATTCTGCCTGTCCGTTTCATATAATCCAAGTACTCATCACCGAACTGTTCAATCATCATTCCTTCTTCTTTCTTCAACCTGCGGTAGATGCCTGGAATTACCAGTATGAGGATTATCAGAAAGAGGAAGTTATCCGAAACCAGTACAAGTGCACCTAGAAAATAGATTGCAGATGCGTATATTGGGTGTCGAATCCTTCTGTAAGGGCCGGTTGTAATGAGAGCCTGCCCCTCTTGAATCTGAAGGGTGTCAGAGTAGCTGTCAGCAAGGACTCTTCCGACCCAGTAAGTGTAAGGAATCAAGACCAATGCAATGACCATACCAAGTATTCGAAGCTCCGCAGGCAAATACAGGTAGGACCATAGCATCCAAGGTGGATCAAGAAGATACAATGCAGCTATAATGAGGTTTCCATACCAAGACACTGCAATTGTGATGATGATGTACCAGCCTTCTTCCTTCAAGGCTGCACGACGGTCAGCTCTTGGAGTTTCAAGACTTGGGAGCCGTCTCGAGGGAATGAGCCTCGAGAGTAAGTAGAAGAGCCAGAGCAGTAGATAGATGATTCTGAAAGCTAGATTGAGTTCCATGTAGGCCACGCCCAACTATATATGAACAGATGTTCATATATGCCTTCCTAACTGAACAATGGTTCAGATACAGCCATATAGGCGTGTTCCAAATCCAGGCTGGATACTCATGGGGAAAGGCGAGAAGAAATTCACACGTGACAAGGATGCAAAGATAGAGCAGATAATAGATACCATGATAGATATCGTTAGAGAAAAGGGAATTCATCGAGCCAGTGTGAGGGACATTCCAGAGAGGGCAGATGTAAGCATTGGAACTGTCTATCGTTACTTTCCCAAGGGGAAGGTAGACATCTTCTTTGAGATTATGCGAAGAAACATGCGAAGTATTACAGATTTGGACCTCCCTGAAACCTTGGACTATGCTGGATTCCTGAGGGTCTGGTTGAGCATAATAGAGCATGCGATTGAGGTACGCCGTTCAAATCTCTTTGTCCAGGAACTTGTAAGTCCTCAACTGAGTAAGGGTCAAGAAACAGTTCAAGAAATCACCAGGATTGCTTCGAAGTTCTATAATGACTTGGCACAGAGATTCACAGAGGTCAGTCAACTGAAGGGCTGCTCTGAAGCTGAGATGTTTCGAAAGATTGCCTTGCTATTCCACATTCTTGATCGAGTCATCAATACTCACATCAAGTTTCCAGTTTTCTCTGATGATGCTGAACTTAGAGACTATCTGCTGCGATGCAAGTCCGGACTGAAAGCATAAGGATGATTTCTGGAATACACTCAGGTCCGTAGATCTATCTGCCCACGATAGCTGAGTTCCAAGAAACGTGCTAGTCGTGTGCAACAGATTGAAGTCGTTTTGAAGCAAAGACGGACCGATAAATGACCAAGGACGTAGCTTGAGTATGAAACTGCACGATAGAGTTGCATTAGTCACGGGCGCCGCACTCGGCTTCAAAGATGGTGGTCATTCGATTGGAAGTTCCATAGCGTTCCGGTTCGCATCTGAAGGAGCCAATGTGGTGGTTGTAGACATCTTGGCAGAAATGGGGCAGAGGACCGTCGACAGAATCATATCAGATGGTGGAGAAGGCATCTTCATCAGAGCCGATGTATCGAAGACTGAAGACGTAAAGAGGGCTGTAGAGATCACGAGGGAGAAATTCGGCAGACTGCACTGTCTTGTGAACTGCGCCGCTTCGTATGAGGGCAAACTCTTCAACAACGTTGTGGAGATCTCAGAAGAAGACTGGACCCATACAATTGATGTCAATCTGAACGGTTACTTCAGGTTTGCCAAGTACGGAATACCTCTGATGTTGGAGAGTGGTGGCGGAACGATTGTAAACATCTCGTCAGGAGCTGCCTTCAGAGTCACAAAGAACTTCTCTGTCTACCCTGTGACAAAGGCTGCAATCAATGCCCTGACCAGAGCCATAGCTGTTGATTTTGCGCCACATATCAGGTGTAACGCGATCTGTCCTGGGTTTGTGAGAATCGCCAATTCTGAAGGTGACCGCACTCCTGATGAGGTTGAAGACTGGATCGCACGAGTAGCAAGAACATACCCTCTTGGAAGAGTCTGTACAGTGGGTGAGCTAGCGAATGTCGCCCTATTCTTAGCCAGTGATGACTCTTCTTATGTCAATGGCGAGTGCATTACCGTCGACGGTGGAAGGTCTGTGTCTGACACGCATGAGTACTAGGCTGCTTGGACAAATCTTCTATGGCAGAACTCGAACTTGGAGTCTACATCTGCTCTCTTGTCTGTAAGACATCAAACCAGAGTCACGCTTATGTGAGACTGAAGTCCGTTGCGCGGCATGTATTTCGGGAAGCAGGTGCATCTTAGACGAATCGAACCTGATGACCTCGACAATGTAATGAAGAGCTGGAACAATCTGGAGATGCGCCAGTATCTCGGTCATGCGTTACCATTTTCGCGAGCCAGAGAGCAAGAAATCCTAGATGAGTTGTCGAAGCAGGATCCTTGGAAAGATGGTTATATGCTGCTGGCAATAGAGGATAAGAATTCCCGGGAATTCTTGGGCTCCGTCAGCCTGATGAACATCTCCAAGCAGAATGGCAATGCAGAGCTTGCAATCGCGATATATGATCCCCAGAACTTCGGCAAGGACTACGGAACTGATGCCACCAAGGTCATGCTTTGGTTCGGGTTCAACATCCTCGGGCTTGAGAGCGTCTTCTTGCATACGTTCACACAGAATGAGCGCGCACAGAGAGCCTTCAAGTCTGCAGGCTTTAAAGAGGGAGGAGGGGAGGAGTTCGCCGTCGGGGAGTATTCAATATGGGGGAGTTCTGCGACCTAGTTATGATGGACATTGTGAAGGAGGAGTTCTTTGAGCGATACCCTCCTGGTGTAACCATTGAGGATGCCGAGTAACAAACCGTTTCCGGAGGAAAGATTGAGGGAGAGAGGCTTGAAACCACTCTCAAGTTGAGAACTGAATCCAAATCTGCTTCATTGCCCCTAGGAAGATACTCAGTTCCAGAGATACGCGATTTATGATGAATTGCTCTTGCCCATCTGAACACGCAATCCATCATAGGCAAACTCCAGATCTGGATGCCTGGTGGCATAGTCTTCTCTTTCTGCAGGAGTCAAGCCTGCTATTAGCTGCCCGTCCTTCCATCCGTGACATGAAAGATGGGTAAGGATGCATTTCGGAATGCCGGTTTCCTTCCAGAACTTCACGGCA
>LRSK01000189.1 GCA_001563325.1 Candidatus Thorarchaeota archaeon SMTZ1-83 | reverse complement strand
ATCCTGATCATAGGAACGGTGCTGAGCTTCAACTATTGAAGTCGTCGCTACCATTCTTTCGTACGGTTGTAATCCGAGAGGTGGATGTGCTACTGAACTCCGATGACTTCGAGGAGTGTCTTCTGTACCCGATGGCAACCGGGATTGCCAGTTCTTTCAGAAACACGCTTGAAGCCCTTGGATTTCATGAGATGGTCAAGATTTGCAGGTGTTCGATAGACCCCTGTACAGAGATCAGTATTCCAATTGCGTTGCCAGAAGATGAAACTCCAAATCGAAGGGGTGCTATGGACCTCTTCTGGAAGCAGACTAAACTATCCAAGTTAGATTGCTCACAAGTGACCCTCGCATTGGAAGTCGCAGCAGAGAGAGGGGCTCTAAAGACTTGGACAACTGACGCAAACACAATCCTCGCAATAGGCATTGATTGTCCTCAAGACCGCGCTCTAGTCTGGCCTCTTCTGGCGGCCTCGGATGTGATAGACGATAGTTCAGTTGCTCGGGAGATTGCCGCCCAAGTAATCCCACTGAATCCAGTATCAATTGAATTACCTCTTGTTGGACTTGGACAACTGGGCATCATGAACGAGCTAGCGAAGCTTGTCGGCGGTCAATTGGAAACGAGAGAAGCAACCCTAATGCGGAAGAAGCTGTAGAGGCAGTGAAACAGTCCTGCTGGGAAAGCCTTTTGTGACAGCATCCCAAGGGCCGAAAAGGTCATCCAATGTCCACGCTGAAGCTTCGAAAGCAGTCAGATGGGTTTATCCTTGACTACGGTCATGTACGTCTCGCTCTTGACACCGGAGTAAGAGGTGAAACCACACTCTTGACGCATGCGCATGCAGACCACCTAAAGGGCATTGAGAATGCGCACCGTGTCATAGCCACGCAAGCGACAAGAGAAGCACTACTCGCACGAGGCCACAAGCTGCGAACCAGATTCGAAACGCTAGAGCACAACGAACGGACAGGACAGCTTGGTGTCGTCATAACGTCACTCAACGCAGGTCATGTAGTGGGCTCAAGCATGTACCATTTGGAGTTCGATGAGGGCCTCTCCGTGCTCTACACTGGCGACTTCAATGTCGTTGACAGTATGGTGCATTTTGCGGCAAAACCCAAAGCGGCAGATGTACTGATCACTGAGGCCACCTATGGAACACCTCAGTGGGTATTCCCCAAGCGTCAGGAAATCTATCATCAAATACTGGCCACAACCGAAGAAACGATAGAGGCCGGACGAATTCCTGTCTTCCAGGCTTATTCGCTTGGCAAGGCCCAAGAGGCAATTGCCCTCCTTCAATGGGGAGGATTCAATGTTGTTTCCGGCAACCACATGATCAACGAAGTCTGCAAGGTGTACAACAGGCACGGAAGTGACCTCAGGGCGTCTTCGCTCAGATCGGAAAAAGCGAGGACTCAACTCAAGGCTGGGTGCGCGGTTGTTAGCTCTTCTTTTCATCACACACGCAAGAACATCCGTGCCCATCTGGATTCGAGAACCGCCAGTGATGTCCTAGGAAGGCTGGAGCACTTCGTGCTTTCTGGTTGGACCCTTGGGGATTCCAGCAGGACTGGCTTTCCACTCAGCGCTCATTCGGATTTCTGGGGTCTGCTTAAGTTTGCCAAGAAGGTTTCCCCCAGGGTCATCTATTGCTTCACGGGGAACGCCGCAGAGTTCTCGGGGCATCTGTCTAAAGAAGGTTTCAGCGCAGTTCCACTAGAATAGGTGTTGGTGATGGAGAAGTATATGTCGGACATGGTAGAGCCGGTCCATGCGGATTCGTTCTTCTCAGTGTCGCATTCCGGTGAAGTTCACGAACGGCTATCTTTCGAATATCTGGATCCAGAGGGCTACTATCGTCGAATAATACGTGATGATGAGTTGCTCAGAAAAGAAGCAGAGAAGTTGTCTGTTAACATGCAGACATTTCTTGACCGGGAGCGAGTGGAGATCAATGGTAGACGCGTGAGATCTCAAGTCGATTACACGGATATATTCCTCAAAGGAGGTACAGAGGTCGTGGCGATTGTATACCTTATTGATTTCGGGACAGAGTTTGAGAAAGAAAGGAATAAGATAGAAACATGGCTGGAAGAAGAAACCGCACCCTATGACTTCGAAATCATATGGAGATTTCCAGTCGGGACAGAAATCGTCGAGATTGACACACAACTTGAGTACGAGATCTATGGCGACTTAGTGACGCTCTGGGCCTACGAAGAGGATGACGTGGGAGGATATGAAAGAATGGTCTTCGACCTACCCAGAAGTCGATTGGATACACGGACGCGAAACGAGTAGCGGAACCACAGCTAGAATAGAAGGAACCTCACATATGCTCCAAGCGATTGAACAACTTCAACTCCTCGGGCTCCTTGTGGTAATAGCCGGTCTTTTTCTGATTATAGTGGGAATTGTGCTATGTTCTGAGACATCCTCTGGTGACCAGCAGGTTAAGCGCGAGAGCAAAGGCGTCTTGTTTATTGGACCAATCCCCATCGTTTGGGGATTTGGCAGAAGAGGCTGGTATGTAGCAGGGGCAATAGCCATCATTCTACTCCTTCTATACCTGCTAATCTTGGCCTAGGCACTCCAGCCACACTCTGGACAAAAGGCACCAGAGATTGTTCGGACTATCTTGCCATTGATTAGGCACTCAGGACAGATATCCATTGTGTTGCTGCACGTTGGACAGATGCGCCGATGACTCAAATCTCGGATACATGTGATAGTACCACAGGACTGGCACTTGATGGCGTGGTCATGACAGAACTCGTTCCTGCATTTATCACAGCGTATTTTCGAGTTTGCGCGGCATATTGCGCAAGGTTTCGCCATTCATTCCACGTCCCTTGGCACCGGCGGGTATTCAGGATAGATAAGTCTAGTCCCTCGCATTCTGCTGTGTCACTCTCATAATGGCGTATTGACCACGTATGTAATACGTGGAAAGTACCAAGCCTCATAGACTAACTGTGTGTTCAGGTCCGGGAGTCCAAAATGATTTTCCAATGTAGGAACTGCGGAATGACATCTGCAGACATCGACATGGTCCTTGACGGAGCCTGTGAATGCGGCTGTACACATTTCAAGCTCGCCTCTGAAACCCCCCTAAAACTACCTGAGAACCTTTCCCAAAAGGAAACAATAAGGAGAGACCTTCATAACTGGCTTGACCTGAATATCGATTCTATGGACCCGAACGACATTGAGAACATCCGAGTTCTATTCGAGATTGAAAGGCGGGAGCCAAAGAGCTAGACGTTTTGCTTCTGGCCCTCTTGAGCCAAGGGACGCTCGATTCTCGCAATCTGCTCCTCGATTTCAACATTGACATCTGTTTCGCCGGCTACATCGGCAATTCGCTGGACGGCCTTCAGATTATGAATCAGCGTATCCAGCCAAGAGAATATGTCTCCGGGATAAACCCAAAGCTCGTACTCATTCTTGAGCCGCCTGGCAATTCCAGACGGATTGTAACCCTCTTTCCTGCAATCAACAATCCAACGTCCAAAACGGATCTGGCCGTGGTTGCATTCAGGATATTCTTGGCAACCACAGCTGAAGAAGTCCTTGATCCATTTCGAGAAGACCTCGAAGACCCAGTTCGGAAGTCGCCCTGCCGCCCCACTGCTTCCTCTTAGACTTGTGACATCAGAGAAGATTCCGGAGAAAAGTCTTGTAGGCATGTGCGTCCTGAAGGCAGAATTGACCTCAGCCTGCAGCTTGTTTGTGAGGTAGACGTTCTGGAATGGTTCCAGGGAGATTGCGATATCGAAGATGTCATGAGTCCCTGCCATCTTCTGTACTTCGAAACCCTCTGTCGGAGTTAGAAATGAGAGTGAAGTCGCTTTGCCCAGTTCTGTTGGATGAGCACCGCCAGATCGTACGCGGATCATGTGCTTTCGTACAAGGTGCTTGAGAGCATCCGAGGGTACGACTGATGAAGAGAGCATTCTGAGATAGGTACGTGCAATGTCCTTCAGGTCCACCAGGCCGGTGGAGCATATTGTTGCAAGAATCTGCTCTGCAGATGTCTCGGTATCTGAGAACGGCTCGACATTCTCGATGTCACCGGAAAGGAGGTCAGCAGCTACTTGATCCTCATACTTGTCTTGGCCTGCATGATACTTCTTCTCCGGCTGCACAATAAGGTAGACCTTCCCTACGTCGTGTTTTCCAAGACGCCCAGCGCGCCCTAGCATTTGCTCGAACTCGGCAGTCGAAAGCCAATTGGCACCCATTGCTAATGACTCAAAGAGAACTTGAGATGCAGGGAGGTCCACGCCTGCCCCCAGAGCGGCTGTTGTAACGACGCATGCATACCTCTGTTTGGAGAAGGATCTTTCAATTCTTCTTCTCTGTGCATAGGAAAGACCCCCGTGGTACACAGAACTTGACACGCCATGCTCGCGAAGCCAGTCACTGATTGAGTGGGCGCGCCGTCTTGAGAACGTGAAGATAATCGATTGACCCTTGCTTCCTGTGCTGCTCTTGCGTCTGAACTCACTCTGAACAAGTCGTTGGATCATGCGGCGCTTGTCTTCGTCACTCCTAGCAAATACAAGATGCCTCTCAAGAGGCACGGGTCGACCTGTGTAGTTCACCAGCTTGAATCCAAGTTCCTTTGCCAACGAATCAGGAGAACCGACCGTGGCTGATAGGCCCAAGATCTGAGCTTTTGGCGCATGGATCCTGATCCTCGAGAGAAGACCGTCAAGTTCTGGTCCTCGATCGGGGTCACCAAGCATCTGAATCTCATCAACAATGACAGTGCCGATTTCTCCTAGCTTCGAAGACTCACCGAATCGGAACAGGAAATCCAAAGCTTCGTAGGTAGCACACACAATATCTGACTTCGAGACATCTGTATCGACTATCACCTTGGCCTCTCTGCCCACATCCAGTCTCGACATTCCAACCCGAATGCCGACTCGTAGACCCAGCCTCTTGTATCGTCCTCTGAACAGCTCGTACTTCTCGTTGGTTAGAGCCACTAGCGGAGCGAGATAGATCATCTTCCGCCCATTCATGGCACGCGGGACTCCGGCAATCTCAGCCAACAGAGTCTTCCCAGAAGAGGTAGAGGACACAACCAAGAGGTTTGCACCTTTCTGGAGCCCGGCGTCAATCACCATCTCCTGAACCGGAAGAAGTCGTTCCAGACCCTCCTCCTGGAGCAACTCCTTCATCTCCTCAGGCAGGTCCAGAGTGTCTATCCTCTGGCCTTTGCCCAGACTCCCTATATCCACGGTATCATAGAGGGTAAGGTCAGTCTGGCTTGCTGGGTCAAAGCCAGGCCTGAGAAGACCCAGCAGCTTTGGTACAGACTTGACACTTGCCAGCTGCCTTTCAAGATGATGAACCATTCGCCGGGACAGGTTTACCCCCATACTCTTCAAATCAGTCCGAAGATCCCCTCGTGCACAGGTGATACAAGAGGCCTCAATGTCAGATACACGGATTGCATTCTTCCTGGTCAAGACGGTTAGCCGATTGTCCCTCATGCAGCTTTCACAGGTGGGCACAGCTCTTGGTGTTTCAGTCTGAAGCCTGCGGAGGAGGTCTTTGAGATCCTTATGGAACTCAGGCTTCTGAGAACGTGGGATTATGATGTTCCTAGCTTCTCTCAGAATCCCATGTGCCTCTTTCGGCTGGTAGAATATTGGTTTGTTGAACTTCACGAACCAGAAGCGCTTGATCTCAAGAAGACCATCTCTTCTGTAGCCATATTCTACTAGGCCAGATAGCTTGGCCCTCTGTCTGTCAAGAAGAACGTCAGAGAAGACTTCCACCCTTGTGGTCATCTCCTGTCGACCACTTCTGAGCACGAGGGTATACGGCTTTGCTAGTGTCTTCTGAATATCTGCGTCAGCTACATCCAACTAGAGGGCCTCATGGCATGAGCTAGTTGCGGCTCCAAAGACTCTTTCGGTATCTTCAAAGCTCGAAAATGAACGCGTCGGTGTTCTCCTCAACTATTGCCAAGGTGGCTTCATACTCGTCTCTGATCGCTTCAATCCCCGTCTTGGTCTCTATGCCAGCTTTCTCTACAATCCTCCAGTCAGACATTATTTCAATGTCTACAAAACTGGTGAATTTGAGGAACGGAGTCGCCATCACCTTCAATCGGTCGGGCTGCAAGTACCCCCTCTTCTCGTAACTCTTAACGAATGGTCGATACATAGGCCCGTTTGTCCCGGCAAGAATGAACTGCGCTCTCTGCTTGCCTGAGATGTGGGATACGTTGATGCGTCTTATCATCTCATCATAATGCGCTGTTCGAGGTACGTTTGCATCCTGTGTCACCTTCGCCAACGGGTTTGCCGCCAGTATATTCCCTTTCTCAACCACCAGCTTTCTTATGATTGTAACAATCTCTTCTTGCTTCCTTGTGCCGAGCGGGTCGATAACTTCTGGGTTGATGATGTCAACAAGCGGCAGTGGCTCATCCATTCTGAGTTGGGAGGGGTCAAACAGCAATGCTCCGAGATGCTCAACTACATCAACTCGCCGGCTCCCACTTGTCGCAGTCCCCTTGAATATGCCCGGCCCGATAAGTATCGATACTACCTTGTCTTCTCGGATAACCGACCAGAGTTGTCGCGATATCATCAATGCCTTGCCGGTCACATCAGTACCTTTTAGCACACCGATATCAAAGTCATATGCCTCGACTTCAAGAACCCAGTAAAGCGCTCCGTTGCTCATAGTGTGCCCCCCATAACCTGCTTCTTGATGAATTCGAGCACAATCTCTGTGGCTTTACCTTCTTGCTCATCCATGGTCAAGCCACCGAGTTCTGCGCGATACTGTTCCATTTCTTCCTCGCCCGTGATGTCCTGCACCTTGAATCGCTCCTCAAGCTCTCTGACACATCGTTCAACTCCGTCGAAGACACTGTTTCCTTGGTACTTGAGGAACCGAATGACTCTTCCAATCTTCTCACTGAGATAGTCACGCCGCTCTTCTTCCGGTCTTCGCTTCGCCAGTCGTACGTCTCGCTCAAGGAAGTCGAATGGCGATGCTAGGTCGGGCTCAGCCTTGTCACCTCGTGTGGATGCGGCGCTCACTGCCACATAGGCTGACCGGTCACCCCTTCCTGACGGCCGTGGAGTTATATGAACCAGAAGATGAGCCGTTGCTTCCACGGACAGCTTGTCCAATGACTCATCAAGAGTATCTATCAGAACCACAAGCCGTTTTGCTGACAGGTCTGCAGTTGCCGAATCTGATGCCTCTGTGAAGACAGACCCGAGCATCCTCAGAAAAGCCTGGTTCCTCCTCTTCAGTTGATTTAGCCTGCCGCGTAATGTGCTGAGTTTCCATCCTGTTATGACAGGACCAAAGGAGGCCAGGACATCATCGCTTGTCGACTTCGGATGTTCCTCCATCCAGGCCTCAACGAGCGGGGCAATAAAGGCCTGGGCGAGCTTGATCCTTGAAGCCAAGACAGATACCGCCTTCTCAATGGGGGGTGATTCATCGTCAAGAGAACTCTCTAGGTTGGCAACTTCCCGAATCTTGAATTCGAGGTCTCTGACAAACTTGCCGTACAGATACTGAATCCATTTCCCTTCTCGAAGTGCAAACTCCATGACATTCCCCGGCAAGTCTGGTACCGGGTCTCCAATCAGAGATAGACGTTCAAGCTCCTGTGATAGGAGCACAATAGCTTCTCTTGCGCTCATAATCCCGTCAAGCTCGATTAGATAGGCTATCGAAGCAATCTGGAAGGAGCAAGAGTACTTCTCTGCAATCCTTTCTACCTCTGAAGTTGGTGCACGTCGGGCCCGCTCACTCAAATCTGCAAAGGTGTCCGCGAACTCTTGGACAAGCTTCTGCCGGCTCGCAACGGTCAGTTTCTCTAGGTCAGGGTCTTTGATCAACAGCAAACTCCTCAATTAGTCGACGTGCATGTAGTCGAGTAGCCTTTTCAGAAGATGCTCAGAGTGTCGCCAAATAATTGTTGTGCGCACTAATCTTGATGACACTACGAGGTTGGACAGATTGGGGATAGGAGCATACAGCTAGAGGCCTAGTGAGAGCAGGAAGAAGTGGAGTCCGAAGCCAATGAGAATTGCACCCAATACGATAGCCATTGCCGTTCTCGCCAATGAACGATGCCTGCTATGCTCGATGTGGACGACCAGCCAGCCAAATGAAAAGAGGCCTAGGAAGAAGAACAAGATGGAGATCGAAAGCATGAATGAATCAGGAAGCTGCATCATTACGGAAACCTCTCACTTCGGTCGCTCGCCACCGCCCATGGTGCCACCAATATAAGGGTCACGGTTGTCGCCTCACACCAAGAACTCGTACTCCCCATCATACTCATTGTCATCAATGGTTACATTCCTCACTATACGTCCACGTTTCTTGGCCAGCTTCCTCTTCTCAGAGAATGAGAGGCCAGGGTCGTCGGGGGGCACAATGTCCTCTACGACGATTGTGTTCTGGATTAGGATGTTCTTGGTCTTTGGGCCCACCTTGTCCTTCAAATCGGGCAGCAATTCTTGCATCGTGTAGTCAAAGACTTCGGCAGTGTTGCCTAGGCTACCCTTGGTGAAAGTCGGGTCTTTCTGCGTTCCCTCGTCATCATCCTCTTTAGGGCC
This sequence comes from Candidatus Thorarchaeota archaeon SMTZ1-83, assembly GCA_001563325.1. Next base: position 6,600 of record LRSK01000189.1, on the reverse strand, counting down.
GCTCTTCGGGAAGGATGTCTTGGTTGTCACCTTCCATGGCTTTGTGCCGTCCCTTGGGCTCAGTGACAGAAGGAAGAATGTTGTTGGGTCATCGGTGTCCACAACAGCCTTGATGTCATCCAGTGGCACTGGATCATCTACTTTGGCGTTGAAGATGCTCGCGGTCTTACCCTTAGATCTCTTCCAGATTAGAGGCATCATAAGAGAACTGAACTCTTCTGAGCGGTCAGCGTATGTTCTGATGACGCCTCTGACCTTATGGGCACCCTCAGGAGCACCTTTCAGGTATGCGCGGATGAAGAGCTTCTCGTAGTCCAAGTCTGCCTTGAAGGTGATTGAATTCTTGCTTAGTTTGACCTTCGCGCGAGGACCTGGGTGCGTCCCAATGCCGTACTTCACGAGTTTGGCGTGAGAGAACTCGTCGGCATTACCGTTTACTATTTTGGCCAGCCAATTCATCCTAAGTCACTTCTCGGTGCCGGGTCGTCTCTATCGATTTAAACCTGCCGTGATTACGAGTATTGTACGGTCACCAGAATGGGATGTACACAACTAGCTAGCTTATAACGGTGATATCGTGGGCTATTCGCCAAGCATGGGAGATACAAGCAATGGGACTGCGAGCTTCAGAACACCGACTCACTTTGATAGCATTGTATCTTGTTACACTGATAATGCGGGCATCGTTCTATGTGACGATTGCAGTGATTCAGAGTCACTCGTATCTGGGCGGTCTAAGCGAATGGGAGGTTGCAGCTGTACTCATAGTTTATCCTATCACAGAGCTTGCTACAGTGTCTTTCTTCGGATCCTACAGTGACAAGATTGGTAGAAGGCCGATTCTGATAGGTAGCCTGTTCGTGACTTCCGCAGCCGCATTGCTCTTCTCAATTGCTCCCGCCGCTGCGTTTCTCCTACCACTTTCTGCTCTATTCGGATTAGGTGCGGCTTCCAAGGTCACGACCACACTTTCAATGATTGCGGATGCTTCTGGTACGGGAAACCGTGCCCGGCTAATGGGGTATTACGATCTTTCTACTTTGGTGGGTCTGGCGGGAGGATATGGACTGGGCATAATCCTACTCCAGTTCGGATTCGAAGCGATGCTCATCCTGATGCTTGCTAGTGCAGCTTGTGCGTTTAGCGGAATAATCGGCTACTTCACAATCCAAGAAACTCGAAAGCATGTACATATCGAGGCCAGAATGTCAGAGCTTCTCAGAAAGGTGGCCGGAGACAATAGAATCCAGCACATGCTGCCGGTATATGTCCCCATAATCTCACTCTACGGCTTGCTCATAGCCAACCTCGAGAGAATCATAGAGGAGCATTTCTCGCTCTCTAACATAGATATGCTGATTCTGTTTGGTATGCTTGGAGGGGCACTAATTCTAGGCATTGTCACGATGGGTCATTTGTCAGACCACTTTAAGAAGCGCCGGCCATTCATAGTGACTGGCTTGATTGGTTTCGCCTTTCTGGCCTACATCCTAGTTGGAGGCGCGGGCGAGGGAGGCGTTGAGAATCTGTGGGCAATCTGGCCATTGCTACCAATTCTCGGTTTCATTGCCGGTTCATTCCCTCCCGCTGCAATGGCATACCTCACAGACATTTCTGAAGATGACTCCAGAGGTAGCACAATGGGAGTGTACTCCATCTTCTTTGGCTCGGGGATGATAATAGGCCCGGCAACTGGTGCGTTCGCATACTCAAACTACGGACTCATCGGTCTGGGGGTTCTTGTAGCATTGCTGATAGTAGTGGCATGCATTGGCACGTATTTCATGCCTGAAGCGCTCATGGCGGCCGAATCAGAGCCAAATCATTAATGATTGAGCAAGAGTTAAATCAGACCGGAATACAATTCGCCCTAGGAACTCCATTTGGGGAGATTCATCATGGTCCGCATTACTACAATCAGTAACATTCTGTCGGGCATTGGGATTGCCATTTTGGCCTTCGCCGGGATTCTCAAGTATCTACTTGAGAGTCTAGGCCAAACAGGGACATCGTACCCATTCTATGCATGGATTGCGGGTGCAGTCCTTCTTGGCATCGTAGTCATAGCTAGTGCTATCAACACATTCACAGAGATGACAGGCTTTGTTCACCCTGAGGACAAGCTCGTCAGCAACATGTTTGTATTCCTAATGGCTATCGCCACAATCCTCATCCTTGGACTTCTTGATGAGGGCACAGCCTACCAGCGGAATCTGTTTGACATGGGAGCTATGATTGTGATAGCCTACATCTTCCTGTTCATCTTCGTCTTCTTCAGTGGCCAGATTACGGAAGCGGGTGAGATGGGCCAAGTAAAGGAGATGACTGCACGCTTCATGTTAGTTTCACTCCTACTTGGAGCTGTAATGGCGATAGTCAAAGTCGGACTGGACATCATCTGGGACGCCACCGGATCCTACACCGTCGCTGCTGGGGCACTTGGGCTCTTCGCGCTAGTCTTGGTGGTTCTAATCGTTGTCTTCCTTGGCCGCAAGTACGAACCTGTAGGCGAATAGCAGTAAACGACTGGGATGGACCTCACCTCCATCCCGTTCCACTTTTCTTCCCGTCACACCAGCAAATCAAATAAGTGTCCAAAAGAAGACCCGTTGCGTCGGCAAACCCTTGACGGGTGGTATAAATGGCAGATGGCAAGCTTTGGCTAGGAACATACGTTGACGAGGAAGGGAAGAGAACCGACAAGAAGTTCGAGATAAGTGTGGATCTTCTGCGCAGACATGGCGGCATCTTCGGATCTACAGGTTCAGGAAAGACAGTATTGAGCAAAGTCATTCTCGAGGAGGCCGCACTTGAGGGAATCCCGATTATTGCCTTTGACCCTCAAGGAGACATTGCATCACTGATGCTTCCTGGAGATCCAAAGCAGCTCAGTGAGAAAGGAGTCCCCCCAGAGTTGCTCAAGGATTACATGGACAAGGTGATTGTTCGAGTATACACACCAGCCAGTAGCAAGGGGCTTGCCGTTTCAATCAACCCCTTGAAGTTGCCCGACGCCAAGGCAGATCCAGATGACATCATCCGATTGATGGACAACTGTTCGCGGACATTGACAAAGGTCCTAACGAAGGTTGGCGGTCTTTCAAGATCTTGGGAAGGGAAGTCTTTTGCAGTGCTTTACGAACTTTTGCGCACAATCTGGGAAAGCGGAAAGGACGTTGGCGATCTGAAAGACCTCGCCAACTTGCTCACGGCACCACCAGAAGAGGTTGGCGTAGACCTTGAACCGTATATGAAGTTCTCCGAGAGGCAGACTCTTGCGACTCGAATCAGAACGCTGACAGTAGGGTCCTCTCAACTTCTATTCAAAGAAGAAGGACAGATTGACTTCGATCACATGACTAAGCCGGTCAATGGTAAAACGCCCATCAACGTTCTCTTCTTGAAGACACTCAGAAGCGAGGAAGAGAAGCACTTCTTCATATCGATAGTTCTAAACCAACTCTACTCTTGGATGCTCAGACAGGGATTCAGTGACAAGCCCCGAATGATTCTTTTCCAAGACGAGGCTGCTCCATTCATCCCCGCTGGAATGCGGGCTCCTGGTCCCAAGGAAACATTCCTTCTGCTATTCAGACAAGCAAGGAAATACGGCGTAGAATGTCTAATAGCAACTCAAAGTCCTAAGGACATTGACTACAAGGCGTTTGAGCAGTTCAACTCAATCGCCTCAGGCAGAATCAGTAGCGAGCAGTCGCTGAAGGTGCTTGAGAGGATTCTTGAACCCATAGCCGGAGAGAAGGACTCCGAAGAAATCATCAAGGCACTTCCGGGCCAACAGACTGCATCCTTCATCTTCTCGTCAGCAGACTTGAAACCGAAGGTGAACAGCATTGGCGTCAGATGGCTTCTCACCAAACACATCACCCTGACAGAGAAGGATGTTCAGAAGCACATGAGCGTGCTTCGGGCTGAGCAAGAGAATATCCTCAAGCAGCTGGAACAAGAGAGACTTGCACAGGAAGAAAGGGAGAGGAAGGAGAGAGAGAGGATTGCCGCAGAGAGGAAGGCCGAGAGGGAGAGGAGAGAGAGAGAAACCGACAGGCTCAAGAAGGAAGAGGAAGAGCGAAAACGAATAGAGGCTGAACTTGCTGCAAAGAAGGCCAAATTCAGGAGAGCCGACGAAAACGACAAGGTCTTTGAAACGAAAGGGCAAGCTGGATTGGTTTCATACGATGATCTGATGAACGGATTCATCGCAAGAATCGAGGCAGTAGCAAAGACCGCCTTTGGCCTACCCTTCCTCAAGGAGCTTTTGAAGAAGGGAGAGTTAAACTACGAAAAAGCGCTGACCTACTACCTCAAGGAAACGAAGGCGGCCTTGAAACAAGGGCTCGCGAAGAAGGTCAAGAAGGAAGTCAAGAACAAGAAAGTCGATTACATCCTCTACGACTTCGAGCATGTCCTTCTCGGAGTTCTAAAGAGCATGGGAATTAGAGAGCCTGAGTATGTGGATGAACAACGTCTCAAGAAACGCTTCGAACAGTTGGTGAAGAGGGCTTCAAAGAATAGCATTCTTGAGCGGATTATCCTCGGAGAACCCCTACTCGAGTTCTAGGTCGACACAGCAGTAATCCCCAATCCAGTTATATGCAGGGAAAGGAAAGACTCCCTGCAGTCACTAGCGGCTGCTTCGGGGGCATTCAAGATAAGCGGATCCTCATTCGTCTACAAGATTATCATCATTGGAGACGCAAATGTAGGGAAAACGAGTACCGTGAATAGATGGGCACATGGATGGTTCAAGCACGACTACAAGCAGACCGTAGGAGTACAGCATTACAGTCGAACGGTGGAGCTAGGTAGAGGAAGCAGCAAGACAAACGTCAAGATGGTAATATGGGATATGGCTGGACAGGATATCTTCAAGGAGCTCAGAATGCATTTCTACGATGGCGCGACGGGTGTCGTGCTAATGTTTGACATCACTAGGAAACGTACTTTCAATCACTTGCCGCGTTGGATTGATGAGGCGTGGGAGAGCATTGGCGAGAAAGTACCTGTGGTAGTTGTGGCGAACAAGGGAGATCTCAAGCGTCGTAGAGTCACAGAGAAGGACATTGCCCAGTATGCCAAGTCATTGAAAGCGCCGCACATAATCACTAGCGCACTTACCGGTTCTAACGTGACAGACCTCTTCGAGATTGTAGCAACAATGGTGCATCAAGAAACGCAGGGCATCGTCCCACGAGGTCACGACTGGTCAGAACCAAAGAAGAAGACCACAAGGAAGACTACCAAGAAGAGGACTACATCAAAGAGATGACCTCATCAAGGCTGTTCACTGAGATATCCGGTTTTCTGTCTAGTTCATTCGAATCAAACTCAACGACGTTATCACGACCGCGGTCAACCAGAACCGTAGTCATTCCAGCTGCGTTGCCCCCCGCGATGTCCGAATCCAGATTGTCGCCAACCATGACTGAATCTTCAATCTTGAAACCCAGTATCCTAACGGTCTCTACGAATATCTCTGGAAGGGGCTTCCCGACCACTACGGCCCTAACCCCGGTAGCATGCTCTATTGCTGCAGCAATGGATCTCTCTCCAATGTAGACGTCCTCTATACCCAAATAGACTCCGCGATAGTCCCAACTCCCACTGATGCAAATGAGTTCAGCGCCCTCCTTGACCATCTTGGTTGCGAAGTTCAGCTCTTGGAATGTGAGACCCCTGTCGGCAGCCACGGCAACATAATCAATGGGTGGGTTTTTCGTGACGTTGAGGCCACGTGCAACGAAATCTTCTGTGGCCCCACCCTCGCTAATTACAAAGCAGTTAGCACCCGGAGACCTGTTGTGTACGTACGCTGCAGCGGCGGCACCGGCACTAAAGGTTCTCTCAAGGACATTATCAAACCCTGCTTGGGTCAGGACATTGTGGATCTGCCGAGAGGAGAGTCTTCCGACATTTGTGAGTATGGCGTTAGTCTTTCCCAAAGACTTGAGGTGATTCCAGAGATTCATCGCATCTGGGAAGACTTTGGGATTCTCTACGTCGAACACTAGTGTGTTGTCAACGTCAAACATCCATAGGCTCTTTTCACTCAGCTGCATGGGTCTCACAGAACCGCCATTGTGAGTTCCTACAGAAGTATTTGCCTAGAGGAAGCCAGAAGACTACTCTTGATTCAAAAGTGGAATCACGCATATGAAAGCGAAGGTTTCCGTGCCCTCTCTGTTATCGTAGCCGTGTGGTAAGTTGGATGGTATAAACAGCACATCATCCTTCTTGGCCTTCTTGGCATTGCAGTCTCCAATGAGTTTCGCTTCTCCTCTCAATACGAAAATCTCGTGTTCTTCCTGATGTGAATGCTCCGGCACAATGCCACCAGGTTGAATCTGAAAGTAGCGCATGGCATAGGTGGTTGCCCCGGTCTTTTTCCCCACTAGCCACCGCACAGTTGTCTTCTCTGCTCCGGGCATCGTCACAGGTGTTTCCTCGCGATCTTTGTAGTTGATAACGTACACGAGATCATTCCTCCAAGTACGGCATGCGCCATTATTCTAGAAGCACAGCGACCATGGTATAATAGTATTAGGTTATGCACCTGCTCTATGTCGTGTTTCCATCCTTGAACAT
>LRSK01000188.1 GCA_001563325.1 Candidatus Thorarchaeota archaeon SMTZ1-83 | reverse complement strand
GGTGAAGACCCACACGAGCTGCATAAGGAGAAACCAATACCGTAGCGTTGAGGGTCAGAAGTCTATCGGGTATTTTCCACGCCTCTCAACGTAGTCAAACATCTCCAGTATCTTCTCAGGCGTTGAATCTGGTTGAATGTTGTGGGCTGGCGCAAGGATATAACCGCCACCGGGAGCCAATGCCTTCAATCTTGTATCGACCTCAGACCTGATGTCCTCCAGAGTGCCGCGCTCGGACATTGCACGCTGCAAATCTATGCCTCCGTGGAACGTCAGGTGGTTTCCATACTTCTCTTTCAGGACTTCAGAATCCATGCCTTTCGCTAGAGGTTGTATCGGATTGAGAATATCCACATGAACATCTATTAGGTCCCCAATGAGCGGCTCGATCGCTCCACAGCTGTGATAGAGAATCTTCACATTGGGTGCTCTCTTGTGGATGTCACCATAGATCTTCTTGTGTCGCGGCTTCACAAGCTTGCGATACATCCTCGGGCTCATTATCAATCCGTGCTGGTGTCCCAGGTCATCACCGACCTGCACCAGGTCAAGATACTCACCTGCCTCATCAAGAAGCACTCGGTTCATGTCAAGGGCTAGGTCCATGGCCTTGTCCATCATTGCCTCCGCTAGCGCAGTGTTCTCTACAAGATCGATGAGAAACCTGTCAAATCCACGCATGTAGTGTTCACAAATTTCAAAGACGCCCCATGGACCTCCTACCATTCCGACCACCGCATATTGGGTTTCTTCGTGGAGGTGCTTGGCCCACTCTACAACGCCATCCATTCTTGAAGCGTCGTCGGCATCAGGCCATTCGTATTCTTCCACCTGCTCAATCTCTGTGAAGTCTGCCCAGGGAAAGTGCGTGACTTCCCAATAGAGACCTATGTACTTGCCGCGAAATCCGTATTCAGTATTAGTCGAGCCGTCAGGAAAGGTCTTCATCTCAAAGCTTGATGACGGGTTCATATAGACTCGCCGAAAGTCGACATGGAGTCTTCGGAGCATCTCCTCAGAGATCTTCCAAGCTTCCATGATTCCCCACTCTTGGTCTTCCTTGGCAGTTATTCCCAAATGGTCCCGGAGCCTTATGTACGCAGCAGAAGTGGTCCAATAGTCAATAGGGACCCTATCTGGTTCCTCGTGGTTCACAGCCTTGTGGAATCTCTCTCTCGACTTCATCCCAGGACTCTGCTCCTTCCGATGTGCAGTTTAACATTTCTCCCTGCGTGCAACCTCCAATTAAACCTTCAGCGGAAATCCTTATGTAGTCTGGAGCGTCACCGCATCTTCTCAGAGAGGCTGTGGACAATGGGAAAGATGAAGGCAGCCGTGCTTCACGGTCCTAAAGACCTCAGAATTGACGCAGTAGAGATTCCCAAACTTGATCCCGGTTGGATTCTGCTCAAGGTCAAGGCCACTGGAATCTGTGGTAGTGACCTGCACCTCTACAAGGAGAAGACCTTCATTCCAATCAACTCAGTTCTTGGTGAGGGGATATACGTACCCGGGCATGAACTGTCTGGAGAGGTCCATGAAATTGGCGAAGGAGTCACAACTCTGAAAAAGGGAGACCGTGTAGCTGTCGAACCAACTGTCAACTGTGGTGAGTGCAACTGGTGCCGAATTGGATGGTACAATATCTGTGCAAACTCTGGGCTAATTGGATTCTATTACATCGGGGGCTTGGCAGAGTATTGTGTCGTCCCTGAGGACAAGTGCTTCAAGCTTCCGAAGAATGTATCATTCGAAGAAGCGGCCACATTGGACTGTATCGCAGTTGCAGAACATGCAATCAACAGGGCCGAGATATCCAGCGAGGACTCAGTCGCCATTCTTGGAGCTGGGAGCATCGGGCTCTTTGCCGTGCAGGGCGCACTACTTCAGGGTGCAAGAGAAGTCTACGTAGCTGGGACACACGACTTCCAGACAAGGGCAGCGGAACGGTTTGGGGCGACTGAGGTCGTCAATGCTCGTAAGGAAAACACAGTTGAACGGATAATGGAGCTTACGGATGGCCGAGGCGTGGACAAGGTGATTGAAGCAGTTGGAGGAGAGGCCCCGGTGCTCGATGAGGGTGTCAACATGCTTAGACGTCGTGGAACACTAGTAGCCACTGGCATCTTCCTCAATCCAATGCCCATCAACATGTTCAGCCTCGTGACAAAGGAAGTGAAACTCACAGGGGCCTGGGGATATGGGTACTGGACTCACAAGAAGGAGTTCGCTCTCTCCCTGGAGATGTTGGCGAGGGGCAAGATTGATGCAAAGCCAATCATTACCCACAAATACTCCCTCGAAGAAGCCTCGGAGGCCTTCGAAGTCGCGTTGGACAAGAAGAAGAATGAATCTATCAAGGTCCAAGTGTTGTTCTAATTCAAGTGGAGAGAAGAGAAGGAGTCTGATGAAGGTGGCGGAGGAGCATATTCCGGTTGAGATGTGTAATGAGTGGGTGGCGGGAGAGATAGCCACTAGATGTCTGATAGTATCTTACTTCATCCGTAATCTGCCCAAGAAGTATGGCAAGAAAATCCTGGAGGACATAAAGAAGGCCAACTATGAAGCTGGGTTCGTGGCTGGAAAGAACGCAGCCAGGGCATTGGGTAAGAACGATCTCAAAACATTAGGCAATCTCTTTGGAGGCACCAAGGTGTTCAACCCTGAGGTGGTCTACCTCGAAGAGGAGAGGGCTGTTATTCACTGGCGCACCTGTCCAGTGCCTACCCTTGTACCTACATTCGAGGAATGGGGTCTGTCAGAGGACTATCTTGAAACTGTGTGTCCGATCTTAGAGCTGTTTGACAACGGGTTCGTCGAAGGCTTCAACCCCGACCTGATTGCTCAGACGCCACCGGAAACCGGAGAAACCGGACTCCAGAAGAAGGGAGAATTCTGCAGCGTAGTGATAATGAAGAAGAGATGAATCTCTCCATCACTGGACCCCTGGAGTGTCCACGTCCTTGTACCATTTCTTGGATGTGCCTACTCTTGCCCGCATCTTCCAGCCTCGGCTCTTGGGTTGACTCTCAAGCAGTTCAAGAATCTTCTCGATTCTACCTGCAATAGTATGCTTGTCTTCTTCTTCTAGAGTGTCAAACTCTTGAGCAAGCGACGCCACTTTTCTCAAATTCGTCGTTACCGTGTAATAGAATCCCCACTCCTTGGATAGAATGTCTGAGATATAGGCCACGTTGATTATGTTGTCGTCCGTGTCGCCGATGTCATGTTCTAGAATCAACATTGTTGTGTCGATGATGTCCTTCTCGCTGATCTTCACAATCTGCATCTTCTGCAGCAGGAGCTCCGCGAGTGGTATCGTGGGAGTGTCTACTTCGAGCCTCTTCTTGAACTCGATCTTGTGACACATTTCTAGCCTGTCTAGAAACACATCGACATGGCGCCCGCTTGATTCGTGTAGGAAAATCATGCGCCCTCCCATCGCGAAGCTGAAAGACAACAGCTTCCTTCTGTAACCCTGGCTCTCAAAGAACTTCTCTATCTTCGTGCTTTGCTTCTCATATGCCACAAAGTCGATGTCAGTGATCTTTCTTCCAAGCTTCTCGTGGAGAAATGCGAAATCGGGACTGTGCAGCCTGATCGCGATTGCTCCCATCAGCCTCAGGATGATGCCCTGTCTGTCAGCCTCTTCGACTATTCTTAGTGCCTCGACGACGAAGCCCTTTTGGAACTCGGCATCTCCTTCCATTCTCAGACCTTCATGGGACCGCGAGTCTACAGGGCGCGTCCTGTAACGTTTAAATATCTATTTCGGTCGCCAGCCTCTGGAGGTTTAACTTTGACCCGACTTTTCTTCGCATGTGATGCTCATGGTAGCGTCACAGTGCAGCGCAAAATGGTCCGAGTCCATGAGGCGTATAACTGCGACGTTGTGATGATGTGCGGTGACCTAACCGGCAAGGCTATTGTGCCAATTGTAGAGGAGAAGCCGGGTAGATGGTGGTCGTCACCTTGGGGGACCAAGGAAACGTATAAGTCTGAGAAGGATGTTGAGCGTGCAAAGAACATCTATGAGAAACGCGGCTTCTACTGGTTCATGACCACAGAGCCAGAGCTTGAAGAAATCCAGTCCAACCCGGACAGAGTCCAGAGCCTCTTCAAGCAGCTCATGCTCGAGCGCATGCAACACTGGATTGAGCTAATAGAAGAGAAGATTCCCGAACACATCAAGGTCGTTGTAAGTCCAGGAAACGACGATGCACAGGACATAGATGAAATGATAAAGAAGAGCCGAAGAATCATCTTTCCCCTCGAGCGAGTTGTCAACATCGATGATACTTACCAGATGATATCCTGTGAGTATGTGAACTCGACTCCCTGGGATACACCTCGTGAGTGTCCAGAGGAAGAGTTGAAAGAGAGATTAGAAATCGAGTTTGGTCGTGTAGAGTCTCATGAAGACTTGCTGTGCAACTTCCACGCACCTCCATACGGTACCATGATAGATTTAGCTCCGAAGCTGGATGAGAAGGCTCGGGTCAATGTGGTTCCGGTTGGTAGTAAGAGCATCCGGGAGTTGTTCGAGAAGTATCAACCCATTCTTGGCCTTCATGGACATATTCATGAGTCGGGCGGCATGGAGTATATCGGCCGAACACTCTGTGTGAATCCTGGGTCGGCCTATACACAAGGCATGCTCAATGCGTTCGTAATCGATCTACCAAAGAAACCCGGTGGCGAAGTAGTAGCTATTAATGTGACAGCTTGACAATGGAAGTTGAGATGCGGAAGATGTCTAGAGGCAGTAAGAAGAGGGGTCGGACAAAAGACGTAGAAGTGGATGAACCTGACCCTGATGACATTCGGAAGGCCATCTATCATATAGAAGCATACAGGTCCCATGTTTTCTACAATCTTAGCTTCGTAGATAAGATGGTGGAACAGGGAACTCTTGGTCAGACTTTCAGCGAGAAATGGAAGAAGCTGCGGCGAAGACTGATCAAAATGGCCCGGGGCGCAACCTCTGATCCGAGAAACATGCGTCTTGCCAAGTATCAAGCCATTACAGAGGGGTTCTACCAAGTCGCAGTGCCTGTTGTTTTTGTCCTCATGATTGTTGCACTCATTGCTCC
>LRSK01000187.1 GCA_001563325.1 Candidatus Thorarchaeota archaeon SMTZ1-83 | reverse complement strand
TCTTCTGGATCGGTTTCCCAGTCAATTGTCGACATGGGAATCGCTACATAGAAGGGTATATTGTGATACTTGGCCGTGATTGCCATGGTGTAGGTGCCAATCTTGTTGGTGACATGACCAGTTCTGAAGGTTCTGTCTGAGCCAACCACACAACAGTCAACCCGACCTTCCTTGAACACAGTTCCAATCATTCCATCTGTAATCAGTGTAGTATCGATACCGTCTTCCATGAACTCGTAGGTTGTGAGACGTGCACCCTGTTGTCTTGGGCGAGTTTCTGCGGCATAGACCTTGATGTCACCATTGTACTTCTCATGAGCGACTCGAATCACTGCACCGACAGTGCCTAGATGGACGGTTGCTAGAGAGCCAGCATTGCAGATTGTCTGAATTGTGAATCCAGGTTTTATGTAGGCTAGAGCGTTTTCTCCGATTTTCCTACACATCCTCACATCTTCTTCAGCGATCTCTTTTGCCTCATCAATTAGCTTCCGTACTATCGTATCAGCATCGCCCTCAGCACCTCTTGCTACATCCAGCATTCTCGCTGTAGCCCAAGTCAGGTTCACTGCAGTGGGCCTTGTGTTCAGAGTCACTGCCGCCTTCTCAAGAGAATCAAGAAGTTCATCCTTCGTCCTTGCTTTGCTTTCAATGGCTGCGAGTGCCATTCCCATTCCTGCAGCAGCGCCAATGGCTGGAGCACCGCGTATCTCCATTATCTTGATTGTGCGGGCAATCCGTTCATGACTTGAAGTAACGATATGTGAAGTGACAAGGGGTAGTTTCGTCTGATCGACAAGCCTGACCTCATTTGTGTCATCTAGCCATTCAATCGTTCTGTACATCTTCCAGTCCTCTCAAGTGTTGTACCAACAGGGTCTTCAGGGTGCTAATAATCTTCTGAGCAGTATCATGTGTCTCCGGAGTGAGGCCCTCTCCAAACTGAATGCTCTTTGGTTGCACGGCCAGTAGAATCGTGATGCCACCGGTCTGATTCTCAAGATGGTGCATAAGAATGGAGAGTGGCATTCTATGCGTGCTGAGCGTGATTCCCCCGATACGTTCCTTGGTCACAAGTTCGATGTGCCCAGGAGGCTTCAGCATGTCTGCTGCATCAATCATTATGACTCTCTCAGCACCGAAGTCTGCAAGGGGCCGTGCAAAGGCCTCTGGTACTGAACCAACGTTCTCAATCATGAGATTAGGACTCTCAATGTCCTTGAGACCCTCAATTATGAACAGACCAAGACCATCATCAGTCCTCAGATCATTGCCTACTCCTAGGAGAGCAATCTTCTTCGAGCCCGCAATGAACTCGGCCAGTTCCTCGCGAAAGCCTGTGTCGGTCACACTAGTCCTCAGAGTCGAGTGGCCTATAGACCTTATCATATGTTGCGTCGGAAGTTTTTTCACCCTTCTGAAGGGGGTGAAGCTCTAGGCGTGAGTGAATTGTCCGATAATGGTGATGATGATCTGGATCTACTTAGCCCAGAGAACTTCGAAGATGATGATGTCATAGAAGACATTCCTGAGCCTGAAGAAGAGCCGGCTGACGGTATCTTTGATGGGGGCAAGGGCTATGTTGACAAGGGAGACGCAGACCGGATATCTCAACAGGGGTTCTACGGCACGCGCCTTGATGATGGCAGATTAGAGCTCGAACCTGTAGAACTTCTTCACTTGATTGAACGCAAACGAATCACCGTGAAGACCCCAGCTGGAGAGATTGTCGATTCAAGACATATAATCAACGAACTACATCCAAGTGATTCAGACCTTTGGGTGCGGTATCTAGTCTTTCGAGACTTGAGAAGTCGTGGATATGCAGTTCGACAGGGTTTCGGTGGGGGAATTGACTTCCGAGTCTATGCCCGCGGCGACCGTCCTGGCACTGCAGTAGCCAACCAGTTGATATACATCTTAAAAGAGGGCGAACCGATATCGCTTCATGACCTTGATATGGTGACCGAATCCGCATCAGCTGCGAGGAAGAGGTTGGTATTCGCTCTGGTCGACCAGAACGGTGAGGTCAACTACTACAGAGTTGCACAGGCAACACTACAGAATCGCGTTGGTGACCGAGAATGAATGAAGAATGGTATGACGATGATGAGGACCTCGCAGAGGAGATTCTTACACTTGAGGCGTTCTTTGACGCACATACCATGAGTGTACACTTGGTTGAGAATAATCCTCCTCGAGCCAAGAGAGGTGAGCCAGGCAACTGGGAACTCGTGGAACTATCTGATCGGCTACTCACCTACGAAGAACTCGATGTTCTTGCGGGTGCAATCTTAGAAACAGCGGAGAAGGACAGGAGATCGTTCATCGAGATTGAAGAACAAGGTGCGGTAGTAGTACAGTTGAGAAACCTGAGGATTGCAATAGCAAGAAGGCCGTTTGCCGACAAGATGGAGATTTCAGCTATCCGTCCCATAGTGAAACTGGCCTTGGAGGACTACAAGCTCAATGAGAAACTCATGAAACGACTCGAAGCCCGGGCGGAGGGAATTCTGATTTCGGGGTCACCGGGCTCTGGGAAGAGTACGTTTGCAGCAGCCTTGGCAGAGTTCTACAGTGGGAAAGGGAATGTTGTCAAGACTCTAGAACAACCTAGGGACCTTCAGGTAGAGGAGGCGATTGTCCAGTACTCACCTCTAGATGGAAGTATGGAGAAAGCTGCTGACGTTCTGCTCTTGGTTCGTCCAGACTATGTGGTCTACGATGAGCTTCGAAAGAATAGCGACTTCCAAGCTTATTCTGATCTCCGGTCTGCAGGTGTTGGGATGGTTGGAGTTGTGCACGCAGGTTCAGCAATTGACGCACTTCAGCGATTGATACTCGGGGGAAGAGTTGAGCTGGGGCAGGTTCCCAGCACAGTCGACACCGTTGTTCACATAGAAGATGGTCGTGTGGCAAAGGTATCTTCTCTCTCTCTGAAGGTCAAACTTCCAACACTTCGAACATGGGGTCCTTGAGTATGAGATGTTCTCCTTTGGTGGTGAGAAGGTAGTAGTACCAGTCAGAGGGGTCTTTACTCCCACAATCCGCGATCGGAGAAAAGACCGAGGCGTTCCCGGAGAGACTGTACCAGTTTCAGTGAGTTACAGCAGGAAGAAGGTCACACTTGTTGCTGGACGGAAATATGCCAAGCAGCGAGTCGAGGTCTTCGCAGACGACGATTACCTCTTCACAACTGTCATCGGTCGCAACGGTGAGAGTGCTATTCGCATCAAGACCAGACAGGGTTCTTCTCTTGTTGATGCTTTGGAGGAGGGTGCAAAGATAACTGCGAAGATTGCAGAATGACCGGTTCTGCAAAAGCTTTAACAACGAACCGACCACTCGATGGGTTTTGTGGGCCCGTGGCCTAGCCTGGATAGGGCACTAGCCTCCTATGAACGCCAATAGCAATTGGAGAGAGTTAGTAATCCCCGGTTCGAATCCGGGCGGGCCCGCCACCTCGTTTTCTCTGTGTCCGCAAGGTCCAAATTGGCCAGATTTGACCGGATATCGGCAGTGAGATGGCCACTATGACCACAGGCAGCTTTCCAACCAGTTTCATGAAGGGGATGGATCTTAGCCAAGCATTCTACGAAGAAGCCGTGAAGCCAATCTTGGAATCACACTTTCCCGATCTAGTATACTCAGCCGGGAGATTAGGTGGTGGTTCAGATGTGCTTGGATTTGACACGGCCCAGTCCATGGATCATGACTGGGGACCCAAGTTCACTGTCTTCTTAGCGAAAGCGGACCACAGTAACCTCAAAGACAAGATAGACCAAGTGCTTCGTCATGAACTGCCGACAGACGTGCGTGGGTTTCCTACGAACTTGGGTTTACATGATGATGGATCTGATGTCATGGTGGCAACTGAAAAAGGACCGGTCAATCACCGTGTCATAATTCTTACCGTCACGGATTTCTTCGAGGACTACCTCGGTTTGGATGTTGAAGCAGATTTGAGTGCCGTGGACTGGTTGACACTGCCAGAACAGCGGCTCAGAAGCATCGTGAGTGGGCGGGTGTTTCATGATGGTCTGGGTACACTAGAACCGATTCTAGCCAGACTACAGTACTATCCAAGAGATGTGTGGTTCTATCTCTTGTCTAACCAGTGGCGCCGTATATCACAGGAAGAGGCTTTCATGGGCCGCTGTGGTCAGGTCGGAGATGAATTAGGGTCGCGTCTTATTGCAGGGAGGTTGGTACACGACCTCATGAAACTCTGTTTCCTCATGAAGAAACAGTATGCTCCATACATCAAATGGTTTGGAAGTGCGTTCTCACAGCTTGATTGCGCTGCTGCTCTCACGCCGATTTTCACAAGGGTCTTGCATGCAGAGTCTTGGAAAGAGAGGGAGAAACACCTGACTTCCGCTTACGAGTATGTCGCTCGGATGCACAATGAACTGCGGATTACCTCCCCTCTGAATGACAGAGTGTCTCCGTTTCATAAGCGGCCCTTCATGATCATCCAAGGCAATGATTTTGCTGATGCCATCCTTGAGCAGATAGATAGTGACGATGTGAAGTCCCTGCCTAATCATCTCGGAGGAATTGACCAGTTCGTGCATTCCACTGATGTTCTTGCATACCCAAATCGATATCGTAAGTTCACTACCGTGTACAAATAGAGAGCCGATACGTTCCTATCTCCGTATTATGTAGACGCCATCTTCCTTGCCCACATGAACCTCATCAACCATATCGATGAAGAGTCCAGTTTCAACGACACCTGGAATCATCTTCAGGTCTACGGCTACCTTAGCAGGTTCAGTGATTGGCTTCGGGAACTTGAGGTCCAAGATGAAATTGCCGTTGTCAGTCACTACCGGACCCATCTTCTTCTCAGCCTTTCTAACGGTTGGAGTTATGCCCAAGGCTTCTATCTTCCGCAAAACCACACCAAGTGAGAATGGGAGAATCTCAACAGGAATCTGGAACTTTGTGCCAAGGCAGTCAACGAGCTTGGATTCGTCTACGATAATGATCAATCGCTCGGATGCTGAGGCTACAATCTTCTCTTGAAAGAGTGCACCTCCACCGCCCTTTGTCAGATTGAGATTCTTATCTACCTCATCTGCTCCGTCTACTGTGAGCAGAAGACTGGGGTCTAGGTCAAGATTCGTCAAAGCGATTCCATGTTCTATAGCGAGTTGGTATGCTTGGTATGAGCTGGGCACAACACGGACTTCCACCTCTCCCTTGGATGTCCTACGACCTAGCTCCTTGGCAAAGATAGCCACAGTAGATCCACTGCCAAGACCTATCGCCCCGCTAGACGGTATCAGCTTGATGGCACTCTTGGCAGCATTTACCTTGGCATTGGACATTTATTGGACTCCATAGAGATGTATCTGAATTCCCCTCAAGCTACCCAAAAAGCCTTCCTAGAGAAACTTCTGTCTGCCTTTGAATCCCGTGAGAATGTGATGAGGCTAGGATAGGCTAATCTCCGCCCATTAGGGCCTTCAGACGTTCCATCTCTCTGAGCATCTCTGACTGAAGAGTGCTCTTGCCACCTGCGGGTCTGTCTCCACCCTCAGGACCTGCCTCACCTAGAGGGCCTGCTGCTGGAGGTGCTCCTCCTGGAGGACCACCGGCCGGGGGTGCACCGCCTGGAGGGGCTGCTGCTGGAGGTGCATCACTTGGAGGTGCGGCGCTAGGCGGGGCGACAGCTGGAGCTGCACCTACCGGAGGGCCACCAGTTGGAGGGCCGCCGCTTGGGGGACCTCCTGATGGAGGACCACCGCTCGGGGGACCACCGCTTGGAGGGCCGCTCGGAGGACCGGCCGCTGGAGCTGCTCCCTCAGCTGGAGCTGTGGGCACGGCACTTGGCATTCCCACGCTGGGCGGACCACCTGTTTCGTCAGCTTCGACAGCAGTACCAGACATTGCTGCAAGTTTTCGAAGATAATCAGAACGGGCCTTGCCAACTGCATCTGAGGTTGCTACAATCTCCTTGAGTTGTTCGTCTTTCGCGATTGCAGTTCGAATTGACTCGAGACGATTCTGGTATACGCTGGCAAGCTTCATTTTCACGGTGTCGTTAATCTCGCCCTGATCCCCATAGTAATCGAGCGCGGTGAGTGCTTGCTGGACTGCGTTCTCCTCTATTTTGAGGAAGACAAGAGCGTCAGCAGGGTCTCTCAGGAACCCGAGCCTCTTAGCTCCGGACATTCCCGCTGAAACGTCTCCAGTCGACGCAATCACAGTTTTTACTCCGTCTGCTACGGAACTTCCACCGCCCTTTCGAATACGACGTACTAGGTATAGGATTATCAACACGAAGAATGAGGTCGTGATCGTGAAGTACCAGTCTCCTGGACCCCATGGAATCCAAGGCTGTAGCGGTGTTGAGAAGAGTCGGTCAAAGAAGCCGAAGATATACTGGAAGAATGTGTCCATAAATTCGGGTTGTGCGAATTGCAACTGGTATCACCTATGGTACGTCGGACAGTGTTGGCATCACTTCTGCCGTATTTTACTTTTCTTGTGAGTATTCTTAGTTTGTATCACATGCATTTCATACAGGACGGATTTGAGGCCTACTGTGCAAGTTTCTATTCAACTGTTGCCTCATAAACATGTCCGTGACAGATGGACGATGAACACGCCTTTTAGGCGTTTCTCAGGCGTTTGCCGCTTCCTTTGGGGCCTCAAATCATCAATGAGTCGATTTAGGCGGAATTAGCTTAAATGAATAGTTCTGGAATAGAGTCATTAGGTGAACACAATGAGTCTTCTCGATCCAACCGTAAGCTTCTATGTGATGCATGAGAAAGCTTGGCGATTCGGTGGCGGTGACATATACGACCAGCATGAGAACAAGATTGGTCATATGACACGAAAGATACTATCGCTGCGTGCTGAGATTCAGCTCTATGAGCCGGATGGTACTTTGCTCTGCACTATCAACAAGAAGCTGATGGCTGCGAGACCCGTCTATGAAGTCAAGGCACCAGATGGCACATTGATAGGTCGTGGTAAGAGACCTATGATAGCCTTCAGAGGGTCAATTGACTTCTACAGCCCGCAAGAGGAGCACATCTACAAGGCGCAAGGTGGCGTGATGAAGTGGAACTTCCAGATTACTGATCCCAGAGACAAGAAGAAGGTCTATGCAGTGATAAAGAAGGCTGACAAATGGCGTGATGTCTTTGCTCCGGCGTTCAACTTCAAGGACCGCTATGTCATCCACCTTGAGGATCTAGATGCGGATAGGCTGACATTGCTTGCGTATGCGATCATAATCGACAATGTGTACCACGACAAGTAGGCACCTGTATTGACAGGTATCGTTTCAGCTATCTTCGCCTGTCCCAGTGCGAAAACTCTATAATGCATTCTAGAAGACCTCCGGTTTGTGCCCCAGTAGCAAAGCGGCCTACTGTAACAAGGCGTTCTTATAACGGAGTGCCTGATGTTGCAGGTCGATACTGCGCCTGACTTGTATGTCAGGGGAATGCTGACTCTGATCAAGATATCAGGAGATCGCGCGTTCAAATCGCGCCTGGGGCTCCACATCTTCTGGAAGGCATTGGACTCATGCATTATCTTCCCAGTGACTTCC